>JACQEW010000306.1 GCA_016200365.1 Nitrospinota bacterium | reverse complement strand
CGTGGTAAAAAGGAATTTAATTTCTTTTTTCTCCATTTCTCCATTTCCCCTTAATCTTTTTGTTCCTTTCCTTTGTATTTCTTCGGCAATGCAACGGTAAAGGCGCTCCCTTTGCCCGGCTCGCTCTCCACCCATATCCTCCCGCCGTGCATATTCACAAGGGCCTTTGTCAAATCCAGCCCTATCCCGATGCCGCCGAACTTCCTTGTAGTCGAGCCGTCAACCTGCCTGAACCTGTCGAATATAACCCCTAAGTTTTCGGGTGAGATACCTACCCCCGTATCCCTTACAGTTACCCACACCTCGTCATAAGAGTTTGTGCTGGTAACCGTTATCTGCCCGCCCTGAGGTGTGTATTTTACAGCATTTACCAGAAGATTGCTAACGATTTGTTGAACCCTCCTCGGATCAGCCTCTATCTCCGAGATTGACTGGTCAAGCTGCTCCACAACAGTGTGTTTATATTCTGTTATCATGGGCGAGAGAGAGTAAATGGTATTCGATATTGTAAAATTTATATCTGTAGGATGAACGAACAGCTCCATCTCTCCCGCCTCAACCTTCGATATGTCCAGCAGGTCGTTTATCAAATTCAGAAGGTTATTGCTGCTCTGGGATATTATCGTCAGATACTCCTTTTTATCGGGCGATAGAGAATTATCGTCCATCAGCAGCCTGCTGAAGCCGATTACGGATGTGAGCGGGGTGCGCAGCTCATGGCTTATATTGGCAAGGAATTCCGATTTAAGAAGGTCATACTTCTTTAATTGTATATTTGTCTCTTCCATCTCTTTTTTTGAGTTACGCAAATCCTCCATTATATTTAAGAGAGCCTGTTTTGTCCGTGAAAGGTCTGACACGGTTTTTTCCAGTTCCGCAGTCTTTTCCTCCGCCTCTCTTTTTCTCATTAATAAACTCTCTTTAGAAGATTCAAGTTCATTTTTAGACTCCAAGAGATTGATATAAAGATAAAAATCAACCATAAGCCAGCGATACTGAATATAGGATAAAGATGCAGATACGAACATGAAGCCGACAAAATAAAAATTGTTGACAATGAAAGGGTGGACACCCTCATTAAAAGGGTTGTCTAAAATAAGCGAAGGGACAATATAAAATAAATATGTAATAAACTGGGCAGGTATTTCATATCTTAATTGCCAGGGGTATAAAGAGGCTACAACCATCACCATGCTGAGCGACATAACCCAATACGAATCATAACCACCTGTAAGATGAATAATAATTGCATTGATTAAAGCCGCAGTAAGCCAGAGAAATGCAGCGCCTGCTATGTTATAAAAATTGATCCCTTTACCTGCGGGCAGGAATAATATGGCATAGAGGAAGATAAAAATGACTAATATTTTCAGGATGAAGATTTGAAGAAACTGCTCGACAGGGAGGTGATAATCCATTACATTCGAGAAGATATACAAAAAAACTGCGCATGAGCCGATAATCTTAATGCGGTAATAACATGCAACGGCAAGCCTCTCCTGAAATCTTGCATCATTCTCGATAAGAGAGGGGTTAATGGGGTAGTTGATATTCAGTATGTCATTTATAAACTTTTTCATTCCAAAAATAGATTCTTAACGCAAAGACGCAAAGAAGAGAAGAAAGTCGCAAAGAACACAAAGAAAATTAAGAACTTGACAGGATTAACAGCCCCTGATAGCTGTATTCAGGGGCTGTTTTATCCTGTATATCCTGTCTAAAATCAAGTCTTTGTTCTTTTTCTTTGTTCTTTTTCTTTGTTCTTTTTCTTTGCGTTCTTTGCGTCTTTGCGTTAAAATTTTTATTCCTCAATCTTATACTTCTTCTCCCTCCCCATCTCGCCAAGCAGCTTGTTAATCTCTTTTTTCAGCTCTATCATACGAAGCTCCCTGTCCACTGCCATATTATTCAATATCTCAAGCTCCCTGATATATTTCTTTATCTCGCCATCCCTCTTTTTCCTTTCGGATATATCCCTTATGATACTCTGTATTGCAGGTTTACCTCCATATACTATTCTGCCGCTTGTTACCTCTACCTCAACAATTTCTCCATTCTTTTTTAAGATTTTATATTCTCTTGGCGATGGTAAAGATTCTCCAGATAATATCATATTCACATTCTTAACCAACCTTTCCCTGTCTTCGGGAGAGATAAGTTCCAAAGGAGTTTTACCAATAAGCTCATCTATAGTATATCCGCATATATCAGCTAAATTTTTATTGGCAAACACTAACTTACCATCGTATAACACTAAAATGCCGGTAGGGGAGCTTTCCACAAGACTGCGGTATCTCTCTTCCAATTCGTTCACTTCCCTTTCCTTCTTTTTCCTTTCGGATATATCCCTGACAATACTCTGTATTGCAGGTTTACCTCCATACTCTATTCTGCTTCGGGTTATTTCCGCTTCCATAACTTCGCCTTCTTTATTTACCAGCCTGTATTCCCTCGGAAGTAAAACCTCGCCCGATATTACCGCCTTTATATCACTCAATACCTTTTCTCTATCTTCGGGAAAAACAGTTTCGATTACCTCCCTGCCGATAACATCCCCGAATATCTCCAATCCCTTTTTATTTACAAAAACCAGCCTCCCCTCACATACCACACCGATAGTATCAGGAGAGTTTTCCACAATACCGCGATATCGTTCCTCCATCTCTTTTAATTCTTTTTCCCGCCTTCTTCTCTCCGATATATCCCTGAAAATGCTCTGTATTGCAGGCTTACCCTCGAAAATTATTTTCCCACTGTTTATCTCTACCTCAATAATCTCTCCATTCTTATTTATCACCCTATATTCTCTTGGTGATGGTAAAGATTCTCCAGATAATATCGCCCTTTGAGTCTTTATCGCCCTCTCTCTATCTTCAGGATGAATATTTTCGATTGGATTCTTATTGATAAGATCATCTACGGTATATCCAAGCATCTCTGTAAATTTTTTGTTGGCAAAAACCACCCTGCCCTCACATACTATTACAATGGCATCAGGGGAGTCTTCCACAATTCTGCGATACCTCTCCTCTATCTCTTTCAGTTTTTCGTATGGTATATTATTGTTTTCTTTCATACGCTACAATATAGCATTTAAGAAATCCAAAAATCAAATTTAAAAATTAGCCACAGACCCATGGCTGGTTCAGGCTACAAGCCTGAACCAGCCATGGAAGAATTTTATTCTCCTAATTCTCCTTTTCTCCATTCGCCTTAATCTTTTTCTTTTGTTTTTTTGCATTTTGGACTTTATTTTTATACAATACATTTATGCCATTAGATATAGACTTAGGTATAGCATGGGACTGGGAGTATGATAAAGATTTCATCGCTATGCTCGATTCTGAGTGCAACAAGAGGGGATTGCAGGGCTATCTTGTATATCCTCACAATGTAAATGAAACTATCGGCAGGCTGTCTAAAGGGGAGATAACCTTTAAGACATTTCTTGACAGGGCATCCGAATCCGACAGCAGATTCATTCCTTTAATAAAATCATTAAAGAGGCGGGGTGTACCCTTTGTAAATGACTCTGAGGCTTCCAAAAGGGCGAATGATAAGGCTACAATGCACCTCGAATTTTTATCCAGCGGACTATATGTCCCTTATACAATTATCCTTTCCCCTTATGAAGATGACCCGCAATTCGATGCGTCCAACATCCATACTATAGGGACACCCTTTATTGTAAAACCGGCAGAGGGCGGCGGAGGCAGGGGGGTGGTTCTTGGAGTAAAGACGCCTTATGATATTGTAAAGGCAAGGGAAAAACACAGCAAAGACAAATATCTTATTCAGGAGGAAATCACTCCTGTAATTATAAAGGGAAGGAAGGCATGGTTCAGGTCTTTCTATGTATACGGCAATGTAATTACCTGCTGGTGGGATAATCAAACAGGAATATATCAGAGGGTTACATCGAGGGCTGAAAGAAAATATAAGCTGAAGGAATTAAAAAAGATTACTAAAAAAATTGCAGAGATTGCCGGGATAAACTTTTTTTCCACTGAAATCGCACTTACAAGGGCAGGCAGGTTTGTTGCAGTAGATTATGTAAATGATACCTGTGATATGAGATTAAAATCAAAGGCATTAGATGGTGTGCCTGATGATGCGGTTAGGGATATTGTAAGGGAGCTTGTGGATAGTATAAGGAAGTTTATAAAATCAGGTAGCCGCAGGCTTTAGCCTGCGTTTTGAAAATCAAATAGTTATAGTATCACATTGATTTATAAAGCCTTACAATCTGATTAAATTTTATGCAATCTAAAGAATATACTGTTAAAGTAATGCTCTCTGGCAAGTTTTCCACAAGATATTAACAATTTTTGTTAATATATTTATGTAAATTTTTTAACGCAAAGATGCAAAGATGCAAACAAAGACGCAAAGCTTTTTTGCTTTTCTTTATCTTTCTTTACCACCTTCTTTAAACCTTTGCGTCTTTGCGTTAAAAGTTTTTCGGTTTAGGGATTTAGTAAAAATCATTTCTATCCGATAAAGATAGAAGGAGGTCTTTATGTATAACAAAATGATTTCAATAGCTTCTTTTCTATATATATTTTTAAACACCGGTTATCTCCATGCCCAGGATATGAAATTCAATAGTTTTCATACAAATAGCGAAGGGCAGGTTAGTATATTTGATTTAGACAAATTCAAAACTAAAGACTTATCCGCCAATATACATTATAAAAAACATTACAGCGACGGATTTAGTCTTTTCAGAGAAGGGAGATATTCCGAAGCTCATATAAAATTTACAGAGGCAAAGGATTCCCTTGAGTCTCTTGGTATGGTAAACGATATTTATTATGCGGTTACGCTCCATTCTCTTGCCACATCATATCTATGGGCGATAAATTTTGATGATGTAAAGGCGGACAGCGACTTTATGAAAAAGTTAGTCGCCCTGGAAGAAAAGGCAATGAATATCAGCAGGACATTAATTAACAGCTTCCCTGAAAACAAAGGATTTCTTGCCAATCAGTTGATTACAGCCGGTCAGATAAGCTTTAAGGTGGGTGATATTCAGGCAAGCAACAAATACTTTTTAGCAGCGATGAGGCACGACCCCCAAAACAAGACAGCCTCCGATTATATGGAAATGATACGGGCGGAGAGAAGAAAACAGATTGAGAAAAAATCATATAACGACAAGGATGGAGAGAACGATACAGAGTTATATCGGATAAAGAAGGAGATGGATGAATTAGTATCTCAAATAGGTATACAGGATAAAATATATACGAAACTGGAAGGCAAAGACCTGACAGTAGTAAATTCCGACCCATTGACTTTTAAATCAGGCGACTCGGATATTAATCCATCGGTCTTTCCCTTTATAGATAAGATAGTAATGCTCCTGAATAAATTCCCCTATAACATAAGGGTGGAAGGACATACAGACAGTACGCCGATACATAATTCGCAGTTTTCATCCAATTATGAGCTTTCCTTTGCCAGGGCGAATAATTTTGTCAATTACCTCGTAAGCAAAGGGATTGACCCGAGAAGATGCACTGCTGCCGGTTACGGAGAATCTAACCCCCTCTATCCGGAAGATACGTCAGAAAACAGGGAGAAGAACAGGAGGATAGAAATTACCTTTGAATCAGTTAGGGGAGAACCTCAATTACGATAACAAAGGAATGAAGTGAATGCGATACGCTGTAAGACTTATCTTTGTGGCTTCTATTGTCTTATCCCTCCTTATCTTTGTAAAAATCCTTCTTACATTTACCCCTGTCCCCGAATTGTTTAATCGTGGAATTGAAACATGGCAAATTATTTTATTTTGCATAACCCTGTCCCTATCTTTTTTTGCCTATCTGACGCTTAATCCTCCAATTATAAGGGCTGATAATAAGACTGAAGGTAGAAGGGAATTACCTCCTGATTCTTTAAATGACAGTGATTTCCTTTTGGTTGTTTCAAAAGAGATAAGCGCAGGCGAAGCCAAAGATTTCTCTGAAAATAATCCCCCCATCCCCCCCTTTAGTAATCCCCCCTCTCCCCCCTTTAATAAAGGGGGGCTGGGGGGGATTAAGGGGGGATTTTTCTGGATTAACATACTGGAAAAGGAGATAGGTTATTTTTCAATGGTGGATGTATCAAAACTCGATAAAGAGGTAATAAAGGATAAAAGGGTAATAATATTTTCAAAGGGGACGACTGAAAAACTGACTGAGGAGAGAAAGAATATCTTAAAGGAATTTTTAAAAAAAGGGGGTATCCTTTTAATAGAAATCCCTGATTCTTCTATCTCTGAATTGACAGGAATAGCGCTGTCAGATAAAAGCGAATTTGCCCGCAAGATTGACTGGATTGAGCCTGAGTTACTTTCTGTCTCCGGCATTCGGTCTTCAGACTTTAACTCTATGCCCCTTAATACAACCATTCATTCCATCGAACATAAGGAGCATGATGTAAAGACTATTCTCAAAATTGATGGAAAGGATGCAATTCTTGAAAGAAAAGTAGAAACGGGAAAGGTGATTATACTCTGTTTCGACCTATCTTTTCAAATATTTTCCATGAAACAGGGTATCCCTGCTGCAAATGACTACAGGGTAAGTATAGGGTTAAACAAAGAAATCAGAGGGGTTCAGACCTCTAATATGGCAATTAATAAGGAGATGAAAATAAATCTCATACCCTTTGCCGATATTCTTGAGAGGTTTATCATGGATATAACACTGCAGGATAGCAATATCCCTGTGTGGTGGTATTATCCCCATAAATTTAAAGGCGCATCAATTATAAGTTTTGATGAGGATTTCTATGGAGATAGGCTCTTTGATACAGTTCAGAGTTTAGAGTTAAGAGTTAAGAGTAAGAGCCATTTTATTATGTCGGATAGTAAAATATCTGCAGGGACAATCGAAAAGCTGATAAGGTCTGGAGATGAGGTGGGAATACACTGGAATAGATTCTATCTTCATGTAAACAGATTCGGATTGCATTATGCAAAAAATAAGAGCCTTAAGGAACAGATAAATCATCTAAGCTCAAAGCTCAAAGTTCAAAGTTCAAAACTTAAAATCCCTTGTAGAATTCATTACTTAAGATGGGGAAACGATTATACCGATGCCTTTGAGATAATGAACAGCGCAAATATATATATGGATTCTTCTTATGGCCCCGGCAGGGATGAGTGGGGATATGTCTTTGGGACAGGGTTCCCTTTTCAACCGTTAGATAAAAATGGAATACCTTTTAACCTTTATGAATTCCCATTCCACTGTCATGAGCCTTATGGGAATATTGGCGACAGCCATTTCAATAAATTAATAGATGAGAGTGTTAATACCTTTAATATGACTATTGTCTATCTATTTCATCCATACCATTGTAAAAAAGACGGAGTTTCTTATGAAAGAATGTTAAAGGCAATGGATAATATGAACGGCAGGAGATGGGTTACAAACTTCAAAGAATATATGTCATTTTATGAGGCAAGAAAAAAAAGTTCTATAAAGTCCACAAGGCTTGATAATAAAATTTACATAGAGGCAGATGTTAAACAGAACGGAATGGGCATATCATTAAGGCATTTTCAAAAGATAAAGGATATTCAGCCTTCAGCCTTCAGCCCTTTGGAAAAAACAGGCTTAATATCTCTGCCAAAGGGTAAGCATAGAATAGAAATAGCGGTTCAATAATAAAGCCTCCCTTTCAACTCTTTTAATCGCTTAATCGTTCCTCTGCTTAGAACAGAGCGGTTTTTTATGATACGGGGCAGAGCCTTCATAGAGTCTATTACTGCTCTCATATATTCATTCATTTTTCTATCCCTTATAGAATGTAATAAGAGATAGCCAAGCCAGATAGAGCTGTGCATAATGGCATATATTAAAGGTAAATATTTAAAGACGATCCAGATTCTGTTTCTCAATTGATAGTAGATGTGCGGCATCCTCCCTGTGGATGACATCTTGTGAAGAATTGCAATCTGAGGGATAAAGAGTATCCTCATACCCTTTTCCAGCATCCTGAATGAAAGCTCCATCTCCTCG
>JACQEW010000305.1 GCA_016200365.1 Nitrospinota bacterium | reverse complement strand
ATCTAAGATATTAAAGCATTCAAGCGAATGCGACATTTTGGGTAACGTTCCCAGCATATACGATCGCGTTGTTTGTAGGCAATGTCCCGAAGGGCAAGGGCGTAAGCCCGTAGCGTATATGCTGCGTTATATGAAGTCGCCATAATTATTCACCTTCACCTAAATTTATTGTTGTGTAAATTATACCAACACCGCCTCCTTTTGGATCAAATTCTATATTTTCACTAATTTCACGACCACCTTGCCCTCCAGCATAATGATAAGAAAAGAAACTATCAACAAACTTAGTCAATTCCTCTTCCCTTATTCTCTTCACTAATTGAAGCAGATCAACAAGAAAGGCGTATGCTGATAGATTATTTATGCCAATTTCTGAGAGGGTTGGTTCTCCAATACATAACCTGAGATATTTATCCACAAAGTCATGTATATTCTGTGTGTAATGACAATTACCAAAAATTCCTATATTGGGCCAACATTGTTCTAAACCATAGAAGAATCTTTCATGCCTACAGAGTTTATGACAAATATAAAACCACTCCTCAATATCTATAAGATTTCCAATTTCAAAAGGCCACCAGTAATAATTACTAAGGCTACTATGGAATGTATATAGGTCGTTTCCATTTATTGTCTTCCGAGAGCCTAAATAAGATTCCAACTTTGTCGCACTAACAAAAGCAAAATCACCTGGAGTCTGAAGAAATCCGTATGAACCTAAACTTCCTGAGTAATTCTGTAAATTGAAATCTCTCATTGGAATTAGAGACCCTCTAACTCCCTTAAAAGTTGGAAATCGTGATAATAAATAAAGTTGCTCCTTGTTATCCATACTCCAAAGTATATTTTTAGAACTTCTTTTGTCTTTTTTAAATTGATTGATAGTGAACTTTTCCAAATATTTCTTATTATTAAAAACAACTGAAATAATAAATATTAAATCTCCCAATTCTCTCTGTGCACTTTGCCCATAATAATCAAACTTAACTTGTGATTTATTCCCATGGATAAAAACGGAGCTTGTAGATAATTCAAAATAAGTCTGATTATTTCCCATGGTTAAACCATGAATGCTATTAACCATATTTTCTACAATTTGCACTAAAGGTGGCTCATGCAACCCTTGAAGATAACCTTTCGATAATGCAGACGTTATCCGCTGGGCAAACTCATTTTGTATCTTGCAAAAGTCTCGCTTTTCGTTACATCTATATATTTATTTATCAGTGTTTCAATGCTCATTTTTTTACCTCATGGCGATTTCATATAACTTGTTAGTATTTGCAACTATTGCGTATACCAATCCGATTTGGCGGTATAGACGCAATACTGATATTTTTACTCTGGGCGAAAACCCAATAATTACTTTTCTAATACAAACTTTGCCACTTATCACTCCTGACCTTCGTCAGGACAAGTTTAAAGTGTCCAAAGAACCCTTTATCCTTCCTATGGCATTTCAATCTCCTCTATAGTATTTGAACTGGTAATCATCCATCCCGCAAAAAATTATAGCCCCTTAAAGAAAAAAGTCAAGCCAATATTGGTGAAATTTCAAGGCAAAATAGAAATGTCCTATTATGATAGTTTTGTTAATAATGTTTCTCTCATATCTTTATGGCGATAACAATTCACAGCAGGATACTTTTTCCACGGATGATCCTTTTGTGGAATATACACCTTCTTTGGTTTTGATTGAATCACCTTTGGCTCTGTTGCTTTATCTCTAACAGGTCTTGATGAAATCTCTTGAAACTTTAATGTCCTCTTGTCATATGTTATTAGCATAGAGCCATCTGTCCTTTCTTCTACCATAACCTCCTTTCCATTTATATGCTCTGTTATCTGATAGAGTTTACCCTCATGAGCTCGGGATACCTCTATGCAGGTCTCCTTCTTTGGCAGGTTTAATGCTGAATCTTTCGTTGTGTAACCGTAGATAATGATTTAACAACTCATTCTCCTCCTCTTTTGTATTAATACCCTTTAATCTCATCTCTTTTATCAATCTATCCTGTAATGTCTTAAATAGCCTCTCTATCCTCCCTTTCGTCCATGATAGAAACATTCAGGGACATGTATCACCCTTACTTCCCAACTCCTCTAACGCCCTCCCTGCCTGTGCTACGGCAGACAGGTCAAATTGACTCTTTGGCATCTTATTAGAGTTCGTCTTCTATTGCAGGCTTACCTGTTGATTTGTATGTTGTGTGTCTGTCAAGGTAGACACTCATCGGTATCCCATTCTTCTTTATGTAATGCTTGAAACTCTCCATAGCAGGTATTGTCCCTTCATAATCGTAAAATCGGGCAAAGACTGTATTCGTAGCGTCATCTATGTAGCCCATTAATACAAGCTCAGAACCTCTGCCTTCCAACCAGTCATGATGAGAGCCATCCATCTGAACTATCTCTCCAAGGTAATGCTTCCTCTCCCTCCACTGACGGTGGGTTCTGCTTTTTCTGACTTTTTTCCAATCGCCTGATTCTATAAGCCATGTCCTTAATGTCTCTTTGCTTATCTTTATCCCTTCTAACTCTAATAGCTTCTCGGATGCAAGGGTAGGTCCAAATCCTTTATACTTCTCCTTGTAAAGCCGTATTACCTTCTCCTTTACCTTCTTTGGCAGCATCCTGCTTGATTGACTATCCGCCTTATCTGCCGACTGCTTAATAATAGAATCTCTCCTGCTTCAACCTGACTCAATTCTTCATTAAGCACCTTCTGAATTATATGTAACTGTTTTAATTCCCTCCGGCTTACTATGATAATGTCCTTGACTGCCATATTACCCTCCTCTTAATATTTAAAAGTTTGGGTATTATGACATGCTTAATTTAGGACATTTCTATCTTGCCAGATTAGAACATTATCATTTTGCTGTTACAAAACTACGAATAGAATCTATGAATAGCAAAATTCCTGTCAATTTTCTTTTTGATTCCATGTGGTTTTTATGGTATAAAAAAACTTCTACAGTAAATTTATACTCATTTACCTTTTTGTAAGAAGTGAGTTACGCATAGGAAAAATATGAAAGGTCTTATTTTAAGCGGTGGTGAGGGGACAAGGCTCAGGCCTATAACCCATACAAATGCAAAACAGCTTGTGCCAGTGGCAAATAAGCCGATACTGTTTTACTGTATTGAATCTATAAAGAGGGCAGGGATAACAGATATTGGTATAGTTGTAGGAAGCACAAAGGATGAGATAAAAGCTGCTGTGGGAGACGGCTCAAACTGGGGTATTGATGTTACATACATAGAGCAGGATGCCCCGAGAGGGCTTGCACATGCAGTCCTTATATCAGAAAATTTTTTAAAAGATGAGCCTTTTGTCATGTATCTTGGCGATAACCTGATTACAGGGGGTATAACAGATTTTGTTAAAGAGTTTACACAGAATGGTTCTAATTCACAGATTCTCCTTGCAAAGGTATCAAACCCCCAGCAGTTCGGTGTGGCAGAGTTATCCCACGGCAGGGTTGTAAAGCTTGAAGAGAAACCAAAGGAACCCAAGAGTGATTTAGCATTAGTTGGGGTATATATGTTTGATAAGAATATTTTTAAGGCAGTTAAAAATATAAAGCCCTCATGGAGAAATGAACTGGAAATAACGGATGCCATTCAATATATGATAGATAAAGGCTTTAATGTCCAGTCACATATCATCAACGGATGGTGGAAGGATACAGGAAAACTGGAGGATATGCTTGAAGCGAACAGGATGGTGTTGGATACATTGACAACAGAGATAAACGGATTTGTGGACAGCAATTCAAAGGTGGAATTCAAGGTTGTGATAAGTAAAGGGGCAGAGGTAATAAATAGTATCATAAGGGGGCCGGCTATAATTGGAAGTAATACAAAGATAATAAATTCCTTTATTGGTCCATTTACATCCATAGAACATGATGTGATAGTTGAAGAGAGTGAGATTGAGCATAGCATAGTGTTAGAATACAGCGTTATAAACGGGATAAAGGGGAGGATAGAGGACAGCCTGATTGGTAAGAATGTTGAGGTCTCTGCATCACCCTTGAAACCAAAGGCATATAGGTTTATGTTAGGTGACTCAAGTAAAGTGGGAATATTATGAGGAAAATATGGGTAATGTCATTGATGGTGTAAAGACAAAGAAGCTAAAAGTTATACCTGATGAGCGGGGGAGATTGATGGAGATGCTCCGCTGTGATGATGAGATATTTGAAAAGTTTGGGCAGATTTACATGACAACTGCATATCCGGGTGTGGTAAAGGGGTGGCACTATCATAAAGTTCAAAATGATAATTTTGTAATTGTTAAAGGGATGGTTAAGGTGGTCTTATATGATGACAGGGAAGGCTCTTCCACGAGGGGAAAGGTTAATGAATTTTTTCTTGGAGAGCATAATCCAACACTCCTTCATATACCAAAATTAGTTGTTCACGGTTTTAAAGGGATAAGCGTTGAAGAGGCGATTATAATAAACTGTCCGACAGAGCCTTACAATTACAAAACTCCTGATGAATTCCGCATTGACCCTCATAATAACAAAATCCCCTACGATTGGAACAGGAAAGACGGATGAAGCTACTTGTTACAGGAGGGGCAGGATTTATTGGTTCAAACTTTATCAGGTATTATTTAAAGGAAAATCCCAACGACAGCATAGTTAACCTTGACAAACTTACCTATGCGGGGAATTTGGAAAATTTAAAAGGATTAGAGCGGGATAAAAGATACAAGTTTACTCACGGAGATATAACAGATTTTAATTTTGTAGATAGTCTTTTAAAGGATGTGGATGCAGTTATTAATTTTGCCGCAGAGTCCCATGTTGACAGGAGCATTGACGACCCTTCACCTTTTCTTAATACGAATATAATAGGCACCCAGTTACTCCTTGAATCCTCCCGAAGAAATAAAATCCACCGTTTCATTCAAGTATCAACAGATGAAGTTTACGGCTCTTTAGAGCCTATTGGTCTTTTTACAGAGAGAACAGCATTAAGGCCCAATAGCCCCTATGCAGCCAGTAAGGCATCGGCAGATTTACTGACAAGGGCTTATTTCAAGACCTATAATTTCCCTGCCATTATAACCCGATGCTCAAACAATTACGGCCCATATCAATTCCCGGAAAAACTAATCCCTCTTTTTGTGACGAATGCTCTAATGGATGAGCCTCTGCCGGTATATGGAGATGGGCTTAATATAAGGGACTGGCTATATGTTGAAGACCACTGTAGTGCGATAGACATCGTTTTAAAGAAGGGGAAGGAAGGGGAGATTTACAATATAGGCGGAAATACAGAAAAGAAAAATATAGAAATCACAGATAAGATTTTGAACATTTTAAAGAAACCACTGACATTGAAGAAATTTGTAAAAGACAGACCCGGACATGACCGCCGTTATGCAATAGATTCTACAAAGATTAAAATGGAATTAGGATGGGAGCCTAAGTATCAATTTGAGGATGCACTTAGAAAGACTATCCAATGGTATATTGATAATAAAGAATGGTGGGAGAGGATAAAGAGCGGGGAATACAGAAAAATAGTGGTCAGTGGTTAGTGGTCAGTTTTTGTTGTTCACTGATCACTGATCACTGATTATGATAATACTTGTTACTGGTGCAAAGGGGATGATGGGGAGTGACCTCATAAAGGTTCTCTCTCAAAAGAAGGAATATAATTTAATCGGGGCAACGAGAAATGACTTTGATATTACAGATTATTCTCAAACCCTGCAATTTCTAAGGATAAAAGACCTGATATTGTCATTCATGCTGTGCTGCCTATACAAAGGGAGATGATTGTGAGAGCCATTCCGAAACGGCATATAAAGTAAACGAGGCGGGGACGAAAAATGTAGCTTTAGGATGCAAAGATATAAATGCGAAGCTTGTCTGTATAAGCACAGATTATATTTTTAATGGCAGAAAAAATACTCCATATTTAGAAAATGATATGCCAGAGCCATTGAGTGTATATGGAGATTCAAAACTAAAGGGAGAGCTGGCAGTTCAGGATATTCTAAATAATTTTATTATAGTGAGGACATCATGGCTCTTTGGTAAAAATGGGAATAATTTTATATCCGCTATTCTAAAACAGGCTGAGAAAACAAAGATAATCAAAGTAGTAAACGACCAGACAGGCTCACCTACATATACAGTTGACCTCTCCCATGCAATTGAGAAATTAATCTCCTGTAATGCAAAGGGCATATTCAATGTTACAAACAGTGGTGAATGCTCATGGTATCAGTTTGCAAAAAAGATTCTTGAATTAGCAGGAATAAAAGGAGTAGAAGTAGTACCTATAAAAACAAATGAACTTAATCGTCCTGCCCGACGCCATGCATATTCGGTTTTAGATTGTAGTAAATTCAATATTACCACCAATTATCAAATGAGACACTGGGAAGAGACATTAAAGGATTATCTTAATAGGTGAAAAGGCTAACCAGAAGAACCAAGAAAATCAATGCTAATATTCTTCAAACCTACCAATATCAGACAGGTATCTCCAGCAGAATTTTCCCATAATCTACATGCGGAATAACCCTCTTTCCATTATCCTCAGCTTTTTCAATTGTTACCAAGCCTATTTCTGCAAGTAACTTTAAATCTTGATTAACACTCTTCAGGTCTCTGCCTAATATTTTTGCCAGTTCATATACAGATTGCGGATGTCGTTCTCTTATCGTTTTAAGAATTAAAAGCCTACTATTCGTTAGAGCCACCTTCATGGTGTTTATGGAGTCAAAATATATCCCTTCCTCTTTTTTAACCTTCTTGCCTCCTTCCAGCTTCTTCCATGCCTCTGCAAAGTCTTTTAAGCTCTCCTTCAATCCTTTAATGCCTATGTCTATTTTTTTTACCTTCATAGCTCCCCTTTATTTACTTTTTCTACATCGCTGTAGAAATCCTCTATTAGAGTATCCACATCTTTGAAGTGGTAAGGATACTCTTTGTTTTTATAGTGCCTATGGTCTCCTTTACCTTCTGCATTGTCATATCCCATTATCCTTTTGCCCTCTCGTACATAAACGAGTGAATACTTAAGCCCATGTGGCTTATCTTTTGAGTGTGGCACCTGCCATATTTTCATTTCAACAATATCTCCATTTGGCTCTACATTTTTCCTGTGAAACAGCAGTTCCACGCTCATATAAGGCATGATATACCTGACAAAAAAGCCTGTCAATAATTATTCTGGCATGGGGCTTATATCTCTGAATCAGAAATTTAATCTAAAAGACTACACCTTAGAAAAAGTCTTATTTAAAATACGGAGTGCCTTTTTGATGAGTTGAATTTCTTGGGGAGAAAATCTTGATAAAAAATCTCGTTTCTCTGTCAATACTTTTACAAATACCTTTTGCACAGGGATTTTATCTTTAGAAAACAAATCTCCTATCTTTACACCCAGTACCTCCACAATTTTTGTAAGGGAATCAAGGCTGACATTTACCCAACCCCTTTCAAGCTCGCCTATAAATTTATAATTCAATCCTGACTTTTCACCTAAATCCTCATGGGTAAGTCCCCCTGCTTTTCTCAAATCCAGTATCCGCCAACCTAAATCCTTTTTTAACTTATTTATCTTCATCTTATTTCTCCCCGGGTAAATTGTATTCAGTCTTTAAGGCTCAATAAACAATAAATATGCGTTGTGTTTTTGTTCTGTTTTAATCTGTTAATACTTAATTTGGTTAATTTTTAAACATATACATTGACTCAAAAATTATAGATAATGTATTATAACAAGTATGAATAAACAAGAGCATGGACCACTTCTGTCTTCAATTGCAAAATGGATATGGCCACAAGTGCAAGACTTTTTGAGCCTGTTAGAGTGGATTTTACAAGTCGCGGAATATATATTAGTTTTTTTGATGGTGTCAATAATTTTTTATGGTGGTTGTCATATCATGTTTACATCAGATAAAGAAGACATTAAAACTGCATTAACAGTAATAAATAACCATTGGAAAGCATTCGTAATAATATTAGTGCCGCTATTTTATCGGACAGTAAGAGTGTTTTTAGAGGAAGTACAAGAATTCCATGGTATGAAACGGAGAAATAAAAAACAAGATACTGAAGAAATACAGCCAGAAGACAATCCAAGACCGGAGAAAAAATAATTATGCCTACACTAATACTACCTGCTAACAAGCATATTTCCTTAAAACGAAAAGTGCCTCGTTCTGGATTTATTGAGATTTATATTGAATCCGATAAGCCGGTAACAAGCTACATCTTGGACGAAGATGGCAATAAAGCCTTTTATGATGCACAACCTGAAATCCCATCGTATGGTGGATTCACTAATAGAAAATTGCATCATCAAAAAGTTTACTTAGATTTCCAAGGAGATTTTTATTTTATTATTATGAATGAGAAAATTGATCCGGCAGCTATTCATTGGGAGATTTATTAAGTCCGTGTAGATTTCCTTTTGGCACCCGACCCAACAGATAGGCCGTGAGATTAAGTCTGATAAGTCAAATTCTATCTTTACATATAAAAATCAGAGACTTGGTCAGTTATTTTTAAATACCTGTATTCCTTAAATCTGGCTTATTCCACTTTTCAAATATCTGCCTCAAAATGGAAGCAATAAACTTTATATCTTCTGGTTTTCTATTCTGAACAGATAAAATCAGTTCTTTAATAGCGGCTTCCTCATCAAGCTTTTTTCCTGCTTCCCTAAATAGAAACAGTTCGTATATCTCTACTCCAAGAGCTTTTGCAATGCGTTCAAGAGTTCTAAGATACGGTGCTTGTTTGCCCCTTTCAATATATCCTATATAGTCAACACTTAAACCCACTTTTTCAGCAAATCTCTCTTGTGTAAGTCCCACTTTTTTCCTTTCCTCTCTTATCCTCACTCCTAACCTTTTCAGAATATCCTTCATACAACCTCCAAACTATTTGTAAGTATAGGACTAATTTATTTTTGATATAACCGATAAATTGTTTGGAATCATTAAATAAAACTTGACAAATAATACTGATTTGATATGCTTGCACTAATTAATAGCTTGGAAATTTATGAAGACTATAGGTTTAAATCTGGTTCCCTATGCTGAAACAGTTGACAGTTATTCAGTGATGTCAATATGCCTCCTCAATAGGGAACCAATATGTTCTTACAAAAAAATAATGTAAAAAAAGTGCATTATCTACAACATTGCACAGATAGATAAAATTAATAAAAAGGAGGTTTTTGAAATGCGTAAACATTTTAGTAGAATTAATTGCAACACTTTTAAAATTAGAATAGTTAATATTTTTGTTATCAGTATGTTTTTTATGGTTGGGTGTAGTGGAACAACACCACTGGTTCTCAAACCAACAGATATGAAGGTTAACTTTCTAAATTATAAATCTCTTGAAATAAATACATCAGTTGCTGAAGGAGGAGTTGTGGTTTCTGAAACAGCACAGAATCGGATAAAAGAATTTATTAAAGTAGAGATTAATAATGGTTGCTGTAAAAATCGTTTTGAAAATATTTTATTTGGACCAACTCCTGCCCAACCTGAAATTATACAACTCAATATAAAGTTTAGGAAATATGATGAAGGTAACCGTTTTCTTCGTTCTGTGCTGATTGGATTAGGAGCAATGGAGATACACGCTGATGTTGAGATTAGAGATGCAATGTCAGGGAAAACTATCGGTAAAGGAGAGGCAGGTAAGACATATGCTGTTGGAGGATTAGCTGGAGCTGCAACAGGAATCGAATATTTAGAGAAAGAATTTGCAAAAGAGGTAAGCAAGGCGTTAGGAAAAATGATGGGAATTTGACCACTATTTTGTCATTCACTATGCAGCCTTTTAGATAGGAGAATAAAATGAATAAACTAAAAGTAAAGGGAGCTTTAGGAATAATAGCTTTTATTTTATTTTTCTCTGGATGTACTTGGCAACGGATACCTACTCCACCTGCTTATTATGTTTCAAAATCACTCCCAATTCGGATAGGTATTGAACTCGGTGGTACATCCGAATCTCAAGTATATGGCCCCTTAGTAGTTAAACATTTAAAGGAAATGGGGGTTTTTGACTCTGTTGTTTACCCATATAGAGATGGAGACACTGTAGATGGTGTTATAAGACTAACTATTAAGGGTGGATGGAAAGGGGAAAATGCAGGAGTAGGCTTTATTAAAGGAGCTATCATTGGTCTTTCATTATTCACATTGAGCCCTATAATAGGTCCAGAGATGACTGGCATTCATGATGCCAATGTTACGCTTTCTAAAGATATATCAGTAGTAGTAGAGTATTCTATTCACTTAGAAACATCTGTTAGTTGGGGACTGTTGGCCAATACAACTGAAGTATCAGTCAAATCCACAGATCTTCAGCTACGTAAAATTTCGGTTGAAATTGCAAACCGCATTGATAAAGATAGGTTGCGTATTTTAAAGGAATTTGGGAAAGCAAAATGAACTGAAAAACTTTACTATATAATACAAACTCTTTAATTCTGTTAATAGCTTAAGGTAAGGCACCTTGATAGGTCAAGCAAATTTTGTCTCTAACTCGATATTTAACCTATAAACTAAAATCGGAGAATTATTGGTAAAGAATCAGAATTAAGTTCCTTCAACTTTCTCTGAACTTGCTGAAGTAAAGCTTTTTGGACATATTTAAAATTTATATCAGCCAAAAAATGATTTTCTGGGGTTGATTTGATGATTTCGGGACCACGGAAAGAACCTGCATAAAGCGGGTCCTTAAACGAAACTTGCGACCATCCGATAATACAATATCCAAAAGGATCGCAAAGTTTTATTTTTATCCTCTTTTTTTTGACCGCTTGCATTCCATCAGCAATAATGCTTGCATTAAGTAACCAAGGATTATAATCCTGATGGTCAATAGGCTCTGCTACCACAAAGTGACATAACATGATTTTGTTAAAGCCAAAAACTGAATAACCTCTTGCTTGTTCTCTACCATAGGAGTCTGGATTTTTTACAACCCATGCACGATTATCTGGTGAATACAGATATCTAAAACGTTTTATCTCAATACCAACTATGTAATCGGATGGTATTCCATCAGATAAATGACCCCCTATTATATCTAAATCGCCAGGAATCTTATAATCGTTACAATGCCTAACCGAATGTAGAGGTTCTTTTAATTTATCTGTAGGCATTCTTATCCCTATCCAACATTTCGGTAAAGAGATACCAATATATTGAAATATTTGTGCGAGTGGCGACATCATAAGGAGGGTAGGCTCTTTCAATGATAAATCTATAAGTTGTTCTTCAGGGGTTTTATGAAGGTATCTCATCTTATTCATACGGTTGAAGATGTTACATTTGAACGATGACCTTGGATGAATACTTTTTAGTTGTTTCCTGTAAGAATTTTAACAGAATTGGTTTTTTATCAAAAAGTCCTGTATCAACAAGCTTTTCTTTTGACAGAATTTTATAGATGAAGATACATATTTGCTCTTGGAAGCCATCGTGGACATAGCAAGCTCAAGGATGCATCTATTTATCATGATAATATCTTTATGAGGGAAGTTGATGGGATATGTCTTTACGACTAATTTTCACCTACCGGTTAATGGTTCAAGTTCAATACAAAATGGATAAATTCTTTGGTATTTTTATGTTTTCTTTCTTCACGCCAACTGTGTGAGTTCTTTTTTTGCAAAAAACTTTTTGTCTCTAAATAATTTTGATTAATACTATTCCCTTGGATAAATATATTATCTAACCAGTTAAAAGCATATACTTCTTCAACTTTGCCTTCTTTAAAAGGAATAGGGTATTTGACTATTTTTCTCTCATTTATAAATTTTGTGCGTGCATCTTCAGTGATTTTATCTAAGCATTCTTTTGTTATCCAACAACCTATCCAATCCTGCTTCCTTTCTTTTTTATAAGCCTCAATAATCGGTTTTCCAGTAATCAGATTTTCTGAAATATAAAATTCTCCACACGCCGTAGCACCTCTAATTGGCAAACCGTATTTAATAGCAGCTATAAACATAAAATGACATCCCACTAATAAAGCCTTAAATCCAGTATCGGACATCTCATTTGTATAAATTAGAAAAGTATCAGCATAATTATACACTGTTATAATAGGTTTACCGAGCCGATAGACGTAACCTTCAGTGTTATTTTTCATCATCTCTTTCATTTTTTCATGAACTGCTACAACTTTAAGTAAATCATTTTCCTCTACCAATTGACTATATCCAAGTATGTCATATAAGGCTACGAAACCTTGTGTCGTTGAAAAATCCTCTTTTTTAATTTCCACTGTTTTATCCTTTTACAAAATTTAAGATTATATGCTTCATACTCTACTTTATTAGAAGAAGTTAATACCATAATATCTTTTATTTATAATCCTTCATATATCCGACATAATTTTCAGCGTATTGAAGTATCTTATCCTTTTCCTCTTTTGTAAGCTCTCTCTTTGGCTTTGCAGGACTGCCGATTGATAGCCAGCCTGATGGGATTACAGATTTCTCTGTTACAAGAGAGCCTGCTGCTACAATGGAAAACTCTTGAACCTCTGCACCGTCTAAGATTATTGAACCCATCCCAATAAGGCACCTTGACCTTATCCTGCACCCATGGAGTGTAACACCATGCCCTATAGTAACCTCATCTTCTAAAAAGAGCGGATAGGTCTTATTTGTCACATGGAGGAGGCTTCCATCCTGAATATTTGTCCTTTTGCCGATTCTTATATAATTTACATCCCCTCTTACAACTGCATTGAACCACACACTTGAGTATTCCCCAATTTCAACATCCCCTATAATCTGGGCGCTATCCTCTATAAATACAGTCTCATGAATCTTTGGCAAAATTCCTTTAAATGGCTTTATCATATTCCCCTTTTTAACATTATTTTTTGAATCCATCAATAAAAATTTCATAAGTGGTATAATAAAATATGAGAAAAGATTTGGGTATTTACATTCATATTCCCTTCTGTCTTAGCAAGTGTGGTTATTGTGACTTCAATTCTTATGAGGGTATGGAGGGGGTTATTGACGAATATGTAAATGCAGTTAAAAGAGAAATTTCCCTAATTAGCCTTCAGCCCTTAGGCAAGCTCAGGGCAGGCTCTTCAGCTTTCAGCTTTCAGCCCTATGAAGTTATATCCATATTCTTTGGCGGCGGCACGCCTACAGTTCTTGAATCATGGCAATTAATAGAGATATTGGAATCGTGCAAAGGTCT
>JACQEW010000304.1 GCA_016200365.1 Nitrospinota bacterium | reverse complement strand
TAAAGTATTGGGCGTCAATCAGCTAAACGACACAGATTGGGAAATCACTATTCAAAAATAACAACTAAGAGAGGAAGATGTTGATCAGCTTAATGAAAGGGTTATTCCTCAATCTCTCGGCATAGTAATATTTTGACGGCTGCCGTATAACATCGGAATAGCTTGGATAAATATGGATTGCCTCCCATATCTTTCCAAAGGGGATATTGAAATGTTTTGCCAGTTGAACCTCGTGTATTATCTCCGAGGCGTGAGTCCCAAGGATATGGACGCCAAGCACTTTACCGCTATTGTCTAAAATGATTTTGCTCATGCCGAACTCTTCCATGTCCGTCCTCGCCCTGTCAAACTTGCTGTAGTCATAATGGAGAATCTTGATATTATTTCCATAAGCCTCTCTCGCCTCATCCTCCGTAAGTCCTGCATGGGCAAGCTCCGGGTCTGTGAATGTGCACCATATTACATTACGATAATCAACCCTTTTCTTTATAGGTAAAAAGGCGTTTGAACATGCAATCACTCCATGATATTCGGCAATATGGCTGAATTGATAGTGTCCTACGACATCCCCGCAGGCATATATATTATTCGCAGAGGTCTGCAGCCTGTCATTAACCTCTATTCCCTTATTATTGTATTTCACCTCTGCCTTTTCAAGAGCAAGCCCTTCTGTATTCGGTTTCCTGCCTGTGGCAACAAGAATGCCCTCTGCATCTATTTCTTTTATTGCCCCTTCTTTTTCCTCAACGGAAAGTCTGATTTTTCCGTTGCTCTTTGAAACTCTCACAGCCTTTGCGGAGGTCATTATTTTTAATCCCTCGGATTTAAGCCTTTCTGCAAGCTTATCCGACAACTCCTTATCTTCTTTAATAAGAATCCTGTCCAGCATCTCTACTACCGTAACTTCCACATTTAAGCGATTGAATGCCGATGACAGCTCGATTCCAATAGGTCCGCCGCCCATAACAATCAATGAGGCTGGGAGTTTATCGAGGGAAAAAATCGTGTTATTTGTCAGATATGGCGCTTCGTTTATGCCGTCAACAGGGGGGATAGACGGACTTGAGCCTGTCGAGACGATAAATTTATCTGCGGATAATATTTTTTCTCCTATTTTTATTCTGTGATTATCAAGAAACTGAGGGCTTCCAAAAATGACATCTATTCCGAGAGATTTGAAACTCTCAGGCAGATGGGTGTTATAAACCTTCTGGACAATGGAGCGGACATGGGACATCACATTATCGGTATTAAAGGATAAAGGGGCATCGAGCTTTAAGCCGAGTTTATCGAGATTTTTCATCTCATGGGCAGCCCTTGCAGCCCTGATGAGAGACTTGCTTGGAATACAGCCGTAATTTGTGCATTCGCCTCCAAGCTTCCCCTTTTCAATCATGGCAACGGTTTTTCCAAACCCTCTTGCCACCTTTGCAGAAACAAAACCTGCTGCACCACCGCCTATGATTATCAAGTCATAATCGTATTTTGCCATTTTTCCTCTTTAAACAAGTGATATGTAAAATAGATTTTACAATAGATTTTAAAACAGGTAAACTTATTTAAGAATAAAAACTTAATGAAACCACAGAGACACAGAGGCACAGAGAAAAGACAAAAAAATAAAGACACGGAAAGACACAGATAACCCCTGAAAGAAGCAATCAGGGGTAACACAGAAAATAAAGAACCTTAAAAATCATAAATAATCAGTGTCCATCTGTGTCAAAAAAGATTGTTTTTTCTCTGTGTTCTCTGTGAACTCTGTGGCAAGTTTTTATAATTTCCTTGTAAGGAGGTTGAGATGTCAAAGGAGTCAATTGATGTATTGCTTGCCGAGAAGAGGGTATTCCCGCCTTCAAAGGAATTCAGCGAAAGGGCTCATATAAAGAGTATCGGGGAATATGAACGGTTATACAAGAGGTCAATAGAAGACCCTGAGGGATTCTGGTCCGAGATGGCGGAGAAACATATAACATGGTTCAAAAAATGGGACAGGGTTCTGGAATGGAATTTTGAAAGACCGGAAGTAAAGTGGTTCATAAATGGAAAACTAAATGTGTCCTACAACTGCCTTGACAGGTTTATAGACACGACTGTAAGAAATAAGGCGGCATTGATATGGGAGGCGGATGACGGAAGTTATAAGACCTATACATACCAGCAATTATATTATGAGGTCAACAGGCTCGCCAATGTCCTTAAAAAACACGGGGTCGCAAAAGGCGACAGGGTAACAATCTACCTCCCGATGATACCGGAGCTTCCGATTTCGATGCTCGCATGCGCAAGGATAGGTGCGATTCACAGTGTTGTCTTCGGGGGATTCAGCGCACAATCCTTGAGGAACAGGATTCAGGACTGCAAGGCGAAATTTGTTATCACCGCAGACAGAGGCATCAGGGGCGGAAGATTCGTTCCCCTTAAAACAAATGTAGACGCTGCAATTCAGGAGTGTCCGACAGTAGAAAGGGTAATCGTGGTAAAAAGGACGGACGGCATCGTAGATATGACTCCTAATAGGGATTCATGGTGGCATGAGGAGATGAATGCCTCAGATGTTAAAAATTACTGCGAGCCTGAATGGATGGATGCAGAAGACCCGCTCTTTATCCTTTATACCTCCGGCTCGACAGGAAAACCAAAGGGTGTCCTCCATACAACAGGGGGGTATCTTCTATTTACAAATCTCACCTTTAAATGGATATTCGATTATCACGATGAGGATATTCACTTCTGCACGGCAGATATAGGATGGGTTACAGGTCACAGCTATATTGTGTATGGACCTTTGAGCAGCGGTGCGACAAGCCTTATGTTCGAAGGGATTCCCATATACCCGAATCCGGGAAGATTCTGGGACATTGTTGATAAACACAAGGTGAATATCTTTTATACAGCACCCACTGCCATAAGGGCGCTCATGAGAGAAGGTGTAGACTGGGTTACAAAACACGACCTATCTTCATTGAGGGTACTCGGGACTGTGGGAGAGCCGATAAATCCAGAGGCTTGGATGTGGTATCACACATATCCGGGGAAGGGTAAGCTTCCTGTAGTTGATACATGGTGGCAGACAGAGACAGGGGGCATTCTTATTACCCCGCTGCCTGGGGCAATAACTTTGAAGCCCGGCTCGGCAACAAAACCGTTCTTCGGGGTAGTGCCGGCAATTCTAAAAGAGGACGGCTCGCAGGCAGGTGTCCATGAAGGAGGATACCTTGTTATCGAAAAACCATGGCCCGGAATATTGAGAGGGACTTATGGAGACCCTGAAAATAAACAGGTAAAGGAAATCTATTTCACCAAATTCCCAGGTAAATACCTGACTGGCGACGGCGCAAGGCTCGATGAGGACGGCGATTACTGGCTGATGGGAAGGATAGACGATGTTGTAAATGTTTCAGGACACAGGCTCGGCACAGCAGAGGTTGAATCAGCACTGGTAAGCCATGAGGCGGTCGCAGAGGCAGCAGTAGTCGGATTCCCCCACGATATTAAAGGTGAGGGCATATATGCCTTTGTAACCCTCAAGGAAGATCACAAGCCCTCGGAGGAGCTTAAAAAGATACTAAGCGGTCATGTCCGGTCGGTTATAGGACCCATTGCAACACCCGACATACTTCAGTTTGCACCTGGACTGCCTAAAACAAGGAGCGGTAAAATAATGAGAAGGGTGCTAAGAAAGATCGCATGCGGCGATGTTCATGACCTCGGAGACACAAGCACCCTCGCCGACCCGTCGGTTGTGGATGAGCTGCTGAAGGGAAGACTATCTTCGTAACAAAAACCTGATTTCACCACCAGACACAAAGAAAAAACATTAGAACACGAATTACACGAATGGACAAATGGCACGAAGAAAAAACAAAAAATAAAAAAATATAAGGAAACCATGAAGGCAGGAAGAGGAGAGAATCATTTAAGGTTTTGAAATTATTTGTGTAATTCGTCTATTCGTGTCATTCGTGTTCAAGTCTTTGTTCTCTTTGTACTTTTGTGGTTTATAATTCTATACATGAACAATCTGGCAATTGTAATTCTAGCGGCAGGGAAGGGAAAGAGAATGAAGTCACCACTGCCAAAAGTCCTTCACCTCCTATCAGGCAAGCCCTTATTGAGTTATGTGATTAACCTTGCCAGAGGATTGAATCCTGATAGAATAGTAGTTGTAATAGGACAT
>JACQEW010000294.1 GCA_016200365.1 Nitrospinota bacterium | reverse complement strand
GAATGGAGATACCTGACCCTTACTCCCAAATCCTGATAGTATTCTGTCAGGTCTTCGGAAAACTTCTTTGTAAGTGTGGTTATCAGCACCCTCTCGCTCCTCTCCGCCCTCAGTCTTATCTCGTGTAAGAGGTCATCCACCTGACCTTTTACAGGTCTTACTGTGATTTTTGGGTCTGTGAGCCCTGTGGGTCTGACCACCTGCTCGATAATCATTCTGCCGCTCTTTTCTATCTCATATTGTGCAGGTGTCGCCGATACATAAACCGCTTGATTAACCCTGCCCTCAAACTCCTTAAAATTGAGGGGTCTGTTATCCAGGGCAGAGGGGAGGCGGAAGCCGTATTGCACAAGGGTGCCTTTTCTTGACCTGTCCCCTTCATACATACCCCTTATCTGTGGAACAGTAGCATGGCTTTCATCAATAAAGAGCAAAAAATCTTCGGGGAAGTAATCCAGCAGTGTCGGCGGCGGCTCTCCCTGCATCCTGCCGGTGAGGTGTCTCGAATAATTTTCAATGCCGTGGCAGTAGCCTACCTCTTTCATCATTTCAATATCAAACATAGTCCTCTGGGATATTCTCTGTGCCTCCAGATATTTTCCATCGCGCTCAAAATTACCACTTACATCCAACAGCTCTTTCTTTATTGATTTAATCGCCCTATCTATATTGTCTTTGGTGGTTACATAATGGCTGTTCGGATATATTATGAGCCTCCTGTGCCTGTTTACCGAAACACCTCTCAATGGTTCAATCCTGTGAATCGTTTCAATCTCATCTCCGAAAAATTCTATCCTTACAGCCCTCTCGCTCTCATAAGCAGGGAATATCTCCACCACATCACCCATTACCCTGAATGTCCCCCTGCGGAAATCAATATTGTTCCTCTCATACTGCATCTCCACCAATCTTGAGAGAACATCTTCCCTGTCAATCCGCTGTCCTTCCTCAATTTTCAAAACTATCTCCGAATATTCTTCAGGCGAGCCGAGACCGTATATACAGGACACGCTCGCCACAATTATTACATCCCTGCGCTCAAAGAGGGAATAGGTTGCAGAGTGTCTCATCATTTCTATCTCTTCATTGATTGACGAGTCCTTTTCTATATATATATCGGATTGTGGAATATAAGCCTCCGGCTGATAATAGTCATAATAGCTGACAAAATACTCTACTGCGTTTTCAGGAAAAAAGGTCTTGAATTCGTTGTAAAGCTGGGCAGCGAGGGTTTTATTATGGGCAATGACAAGGGTAGGCTTTTGAATCCTCTCTATGACATTCGCCATCGTGAAGGTCTTGCCTGAGCCTGTAACACCGAGGAGAACCTGGTGTTTGCACCTTTTGAAGATATTTTCAGAAAGTTTCTCTATAGCCTGGGGCTGGTCGCCTTTCGGCTTAAAATCCGAGATAAGCTTAAATTTGTCCATAGAACAAAAGAAAAAGATTAAGGAGAATGGAGAAAAGGGAGAAAAGGAGAAATACAAGAACAAAAAATTTAATAGAACGCAGATGACGCTGATTTAAACGGATTCCCGCTGATTTTAAAAATAAATCATTAATCTGTGTCAATCTGTGTCAATCCGTCTCATCCGTGTCATCCGTGTTCTATTTTACAATTTCTTTTCTCCCCTTTCCCCAATTTCCCCATTTCTCCTTAATCTTTTTTTCTTAGGGCTATTGACAAATCGAATACAGGCTATTATATTATAATTGAGCCATGGGCACAGTTTGGGCAAAACAATGGAAGATGGGTTGAACTTTCCATGTGTTAAGTCCCAAATAGAAGTGAGACAGCCTTAGATGGCTCAATGCCCCGAACTTCGCACGGTAGTGCAGGCAGAGTGTGGGTTTATAAGTTCGGGGCTATTTTTTTATAAGGAAATTATAAAAACCATTAAGGAGAAAGGGAGAAGAGGGGAGAAATGGAGAAAAAACACTAATTTTATTAGGAATCCAGGAATCCATGAAAATTTTAACATTCATGGATTCATGGCTTCCTAATATATTATTCTCCTAATTCTCCCTTTTCTCCATTCTCCTTAATCTTTTTTTTGTTCTTCCCCCAAGCTTAATAATCTTCGGCTTGATATTCCTTGCCTCGTCTTTATCCATTAAAGCATAAGATGCGATAATTAAAAGGTCTCCTGTGGATACAAGCCGTGCTGCCGCTCCATTTACGCTTATAACCCCGCTCCCCGATTTCCCTTCTATGACATAGGTCTCAAACCTGTTCCCGTTATTTATATCGTATATCTGAACCTGCTCATAGGGGAGTATATCCGATTTTTTGAGAAGCTTGCTGTCTATTTCAATGCTTCCTTCATAGTTAATATTTGCGTCTGTAACCTTAGCCCTGTGAATCTTTGCCTTAAGCATTATCCTTTTCATAAAATAAGCGGTTAGCGATTAGCGGTTAGCGATTAGCGGTTAGTTTTTACTATACGCTATACGCTATACGCTATACGCTGTTTATTTCACCTCCAGTATACAATTATCTATAAGCCTTGTCTTTCCTATCCTGACAGCGAGGGCTGCCAGCGCCCTGTTGTCAATTATTTCTATATCTTTAAGTGTGTCAGGATCGCAAATTGAAATATAATCTATCTTTGCTGCATCTTCGTTATTTATAACTTTTTCCATTTCGCCTATTATTTTCTCTGCCCTTCTCTCGTCGTTTTTGACCATCTCCTGAGATGTTTTAAGTGCAGTAGAGAGAGAGACGGCAGATATTCTCTCTTTACGGTTTAAATAACCGTTCCTTGAGCTCATTGCCAGTCCGTCCCATTCTCTTATGGTAGGCATGCCCTTTATCTCAATATCCAAATTCAAATCCTTCACCATCTTCTTCACAACTAATAATTGCTGGTAATCCTTTTCTCCAAAATATGCCCTGTCGGGCATAACGATATTGAATAATTTTAATACAACGGTAGCGACCCCTTTGAAATGACGGGGTCTAAACCTTCCGCAGAGAGACTCTGTAATACCTTCCACATTTACGAAGGTTTTAAATCCCTCCGGATACATCTCATCCGCCGACGGTAAAAATAAAATATCCACCCCTGTATCTGAGGCTGTTATCTTATCCCTTTCTATATCCCGCGGGTAACTATTATAGTCTTCTCCCGGGGCAAATTGGGTTGGATTAACAAATATTGAAAGAACCGCTGCATCATTACATTTCTTTGCCTCATTTATAAGAGATACATGCCCCCCATGAAGGGCGCCCATCGTTGGGACAAAGCCGATGCTCCTGCCGCTGCTCTTTAAATCAACAGAGGACTGACGCATCTCTTTACTACGCAGACTTAACAGAAGTGCAAGTGCAAGTGTAAGTGTAAGTGTAAGTGTAAGTGTAAGTGATAGGATTTTAAATTCCCTTTCCCTTTCCCTTTCACTTACACTTTATTGTTTTTTCTGCACAGGGCGGAGATGGCTCTTTTCCATAAAATAACTGTGGTCTTCCCTCGGAAAACTGCCATCTGAAACATCCTTCATATACTCCTTTACAGCATTTTTAACAATCTCGCCTATATCCACATACTGCTTTACAAATTTCGGCTTGAACTCTCCTGATAAACCTATAATGTCGTGAATTACCATAATCTGGCCGTCGCAAAATGCACCTGCACCAATTCCTATAGTAGGTATCTTTAATGTATTGGTTATTTCCTTAGCTAATTCAAGCGGTATCCCCTCAAGCAGGACGGAAAAAGCGCCTGCGTCTTCGAGCGCCTTTGCATCTTCGACTATCTCCCTCGCCTGAGCCTGTTTCCTGCCCTGCACCTTATACCCTCCGAATTTATGAATGGACTGCGGCGTAAGCCCTACATGCCCCATGACAGGTATACCAACATCTACAAGGGCGGCTACGGTATCCTGCATGACAATTCCTCCCTCAAGTTTTACCGCCTCTGCCCCGCCCTCTTTGACCAGCCTGCCAGCATTCTCCAACGCCTCATCAATAGAGACCTGATATGACATGAATGGCATATCAGCCATTAAAAGAGCCCTCTTTACTCCCCTCTTTACTGCCTTTGTATGATAAATCATATCCTCGATAGTTACGGAAAGGGTATTTTCATAACCGAGGACAGTCATGCCGAGAGAATCTCCTACCAGAATAATATCAACTCCTGCTTCGTCAAGCAATTTCGCAAAGGGATAGTCGTAGGCTGTCAGGGCAGTAATCTTTTTCTTTTGAGATTTCATTCTCTGTATATCAATAATCGTAACCTTAGTATTTTCCATTTTTCTTTCCTCCAAAAAATAAAAAGCCTTCTGGACGGTAGTCCGGAAGGCTTCATAATCACAATTAATATGACTTGGGGTTTTAATTTTAAGTCCCCTGTCAGTGATTTACTTCTTTGTATATCCTTCCGTCCCGGTCCAAATTGAGAAGGAATTCTCAAAAGAAACTTCCTCTAAAGCAATGTTACTCTCAAGAGAATTTCTTCGGAAAAATAACTCCCCAATTAAACGGATCCAAGCGGTGAATAATATTCCGTTCCCTTTTTATGGGATAAAATCTTTTTAATTAAATCTTCCAAATCGCCTTTTCTCTCTACAAAATCAATCTCATTTGTATTTACAATCAAAAGAGGCGATTGATTGTAATGGAAAAAATAATTATTAAATGATTTATTTACCTCATCGAGATATTCATCGGCGATGCCTTTTTCAAAACCCCTGCCCCTCGCCTTAATTCTTGCTTTCAAGATGTCAATATCAGCCTGCAGGTATATCAGCAAATCAGGTGCTGGAAGCCTCGGCTTTAATAATGAATATACCTCATCATACAGCCTGATTTCATCGCTGCTAAGATTAATATACGCAAATATTCTGTTTCTGTCAAATATATAATCCGTGATTGTAACCCTGTTGAAGAGGTTATGCTGCACCAGCTCTATGAGTTGTCTGTACCTGCTCAAGAGGAAAAACATTTCTGTCTGGAAGGCATAGCTGTCTTTATTCTTGTAAAATCCTTCAAGGAACGGGTTATCTTCAACCGTTTCCAAGACTATATTTGCATTGAAGCGCTCACCCAGTAATCGGGCAAGGCTGGTCTTGCCTGCGCCTATAGGACCTTCGATGGCAATATATCTGGCTTTATCCATGTTCGCACAATTACGGGACTCCCCCCTCACCTTAATCCTCTCCCCTCAGGGGAGAGGGAAGGGTGAGGGGTTTGTTCTCTTTGCTCCAATAACTCCACTTTCTGGCTGAAATTAAGCTCTTTCAGAAGTTCTTTTACTGTTTTCCCGATAACAGGATGGACAAGATTGCCTGCTATCTCAGAAAGGGGATCGAGGACAAATCTCCTCTCCTGCATCCTCGGATGGGGGATCTTTAAATCTTTCTCATTTATTATAAGGTCATCAAAGAGAAGAATATCGAGGTCAATTATTCTCGGTCCCCATTTTATACCCCTTTTCCTTCCAAACCTCTTTTCAATCTCTTGCAAAGAGGTAAAAAGGGCATGGGGCGTCAAATTAGCTTCAATTTTGATTACACAGTTTACAAACCAATCCTGCCCAAGATAACCGACAGGCTCAGTTTTATAAAAGGAAGATATTGCAGCTATTCTGTTTTCAGCTATCTTTCCTATCTCGTGAATACCCTTTGCACAATTATCTACCGCATCCACCATATTAGAGCCTATGCCTATAAATACAGGATATTTGGACATGATAAATAATAACATCCTTACTCAAAGAAAATCAAAATATTTTATGTTGTGCAATTTAGGTGTTGACAAAGGGGAATTAGGTATATATATTACTATCAAATTTGAAATTTTTTGCCTGTAAAGGAGGTGATTATAAAAAATGAGTTTTAAATCCACCATCAATATTTAATGGGAGGTTTTTATGGAAGAAATTAACATTGATAAAATGTTAAGGTTAAGGAATATTGATAGAAGAGAGTTTTTAAAGTTCTGCGGTCAGATGGCTGCAGTCCTCGGTCTATCCCAGGCATACATCCCCAAAATAGCAAGCGCCATTGAAAAGGCTTCAAAGAGACCCTCTGTTGTATGGCTCCACTTTGCAGAATGCACAGGCGACAGCGAGGCATTCCTCAGAACAGTTTACCCGTCCATAGGCGAATTAGTATTAGATGTCCTATCCATAGATTATCATGAAACAATAATGGCTGCTGCCGGCACACAGGCAGAGGAAAATTTACACAAGACAATCAAAGACGAAAAAGGGAAATATATCTGCATAGTAGAAGGCGCGATACCTACAAAGGATAATGGTATTTATCTTACAATAGCAGGCAAGACAGGTCTTGAAATAGCGAAAGAGGTCTGCGGAAATGCCTTTGCCACAATCTGCGTCGGCAATTGCGCATGTTACGGCGGTGTTCAGGCTCAGTATCCGAACCCCACAGGCGCAAAGGGGGTAACGGATGCTATCGGCATAAAGACCGTGAATATCCCTGCCTGCCCTCATAATCCCAAAAACTCCGTTGCTACAGTGGTGAATTATCTCCTCTTCGGGAAGCTCCCCGATGTGGATAAATATGGGAGACCGCTCTTCGCATTTTATGAGAGGATTCACGACCACTGTCCGAGGAGAGCCCACTTTGATGCAGGGCAGTTCGTAGAGCAATTCGGCTCGGAAGAGGCGAAAAAGGAATACTGCCTCTATAAAATGGGCTGCAAGGGTCCGGAGACATACAACAACTGCTCAAAGGTTCTATACAATGATATGAGCTGGCCCATCGCAGCAGGACACGGCTGTGTAGGATGCTCCGAGCCGAATTTCTGGGACAGCATGCAGCCCTTCTACGAAAGGCTGCCGGGCGTGAAAATACCTGGCGGCGGGGGAGTGGAGACAACCGTTGACAATGTCGGATTTGCCATGGCAGGCGCTGCAGCAGCAGGGATAGCGGCACATGCCGTATATACTTTAACCAAAAAGACAGGCTCTGCCGTCCTGCCGGAAGAGGGCAAAAAGGAAGGGGGTGAATAGAAATGGCACAGAAAATAGTTATAGATCCGGTAACAAGGATTGAAGGTCATTTGAGAATAGAGGCTGAGGTAGAAGGAGGTAAGGTTATAAAGGCATGGAGCTCGGGGACATTGTTCAGGGGATTTGAGATATTCCTGAAAAACAGAGACCCGCGTGATGCGTGGTATATAACCCAGAGGATATGCGGTGTATGCACCTATGTCCATAACATTGCCTCTGTCTTATGTGTGGAAAATGCAATAGGGGTTCAGATTCCGGATAATGCGAGGATTATCAGGAATCTCATTCTTGGGGCGCAGTATTTACACGACCACCCTGTCCATTTCTATCACCTCCATGCACTCGATTGGGTGGATGTAGTAAGCGCACTCAAGGCAGACCCCAAAAAGACGGCGATTTTGTCCAGTAATTCAAATAATTCCCCAAAGGACAGCGAGAGCCATTTTAAAGAGCTGCAGAAGAAGCTGCAGGCATTTGTAGACAGCGGTCAGCTTGGTCCATTTGCAAACGGATACTGGGGGCATCCTGCGTATAAGCTCCCGCCGGAGGCAAATCTGATGGCAGTATC
>JACQEW010000293.1 GCA_016200365.1 Nitrospinota bacterium | reverse complement strand
TAAATATACACGATTTATCTGGTAGGGTTCTATGAATATCCTCAAAGTTCTCACGGGCAGTGGATATTAAGTTTGTATAGGGGAGGGTAATATTTGATAATCTTTTATCATTGAGGATGTCTCTGATTCGATCCAGATTTGAATCCACACCTATTTCTTGACAGAGACGATGCGAGGCAATAAGCCTACTCTTACTTATAAGATACCTGTTTTCATCAACCTTGAGGTATGGTGGCAATTTATTCCACATATTTCACCATGGTGAAGGTAGTATTAGATTTTAATCGTGGTCAAAATAAGTTCCCGATTTTTCTCTTTGAAGGATTTAGGGAGAGTTATTTATATTTCTACGGGAAACAATCTACCAAAGACCCTGATTGTAGTGTAAGGCTTGATTGCGGATCATTTACTGCTCCAGCATCTTCTCCCTTCTTCTCATGCTTAGCATCTCCCTCTGTAACTGGAAGGTATACTGGGTAATCAGCTCCATGTCATCGTCATGCATCGCATAATATTTTACCCCCGTAGCATATTTCTTGGGCTGTTTTGGCTGCGGTGGAACCTCTTCAACCCTCATAACCTCACCTAATGCAGATATAGAAAACGGCGGCGAAGCCTTTGGCGGTGCAATTATTATCTTTAAAATATCGCCCTTATTCAGTTTCTGTGTGCATATTATCTTTAAGCCTGTCCCGCTTAAATCAACGCACATGCCGATGTTCTCCCCCTCCATTTTTGGTTTTGCCTGTGTAACCGTGGTTGTAAGTGCGGCTACCTTTCTGTAAATATCGAGTATTACCTCGACAAGTGCTTTATCCATATAAGAAATTTTTTCAAGAATCTCTGTTTCATTATAGCCTGCATAGACGCCGGTGGAGACCGCAGACTCCCTCCTGTCTTTTGTCCTCCTCAGAAGGTAATCCTTTTTCTTTTGCTCTGCCTCCTCCTTTGACTGGGGATAAAACTCCATAGGAAAGGAATCTTCAATTCGTGCAGATTCTCTTGCTGTAACATAATCATTGTTATACAACTCTTTATCTTTGTATCCCTTTGCCATATCCTCTGCCGTGGGTTTTTGCGGTTCTTTGTTTGTTTCAGCCTGCTCCATTTTTTCCAGTTTTACAACAATAATAGGGAAGGTTTTATTGCTTACAACCTTTGACTGTATAACGAAAGGAGCGCCGCCTTTTTCTACTATTACTTTTGTTAATTTATCCTGCGGAACATCTTCAGGCTTTGCAGGGGGAGGTGAAAGCAAAAGGGCGATCAGATCCTCCTTTATCTTTTTAACCACAGAGGAATAGGTCTTTGAATCTACTTCCAATTTAACATTTTTCTCCAGCTCAAAATATTCAGAGAGTCCCATGGTGATAAGTCTATTTTATTTGATTAAATATGTCAAATTAAATATAAATAAAACAATACAGAACAGCTACTTGCCTTCTGCAGCCTTGTTTAACGCCTCTATTAATTCGACAATATCAATGCCCTTATTCTTTGCAGCATTCTCAAGACTCTCATACCCGCCGCAGCAGGAATCTATATTATACCGGTTAAATACCCCCACTGTCTTAGGATACTTTGAAATTACCTGATTAATGCTCATCTCTTTTGTAATCTCTGCCATATAAGATTATCCTCCTTCTCTGTTAAAAAATATTATACTCTTGCCTTTTTTATGATAATATATAATTATTTAAATTGTCAAATGTCAGAAAAATTAATCGTAGATAAACCTACCATTATAGAAAAACCTATAACCGGTATTCGTGAAGTGGACAGCCAGATTGAATCGCTGTCCAAAAGACTGTCCCTCGGTATGAGGAATGACTTTTACCAGATGATTGTTAGCAGTAAGCCAAAAACTATCTTTGAAATAAAGAAGATATTTAAGGATTTGATAGAGCATCATAAAAAACAATTGCCACGATTGTAAACCCCGTTAGAAAGACTTCGCATTTCTAACGGGAAGGCTCTCATAGGGTATTAAACCCCATGTTTGCTATAAAATGAATCTTATTTCATCCCCGCCCTTACAGACGGGGCTTTCTAACGGGGTAAAAATTAACAAAGAAAAGATTTTATTCAATTCATGTATCGTCTAAACCTTCCAAATAAAATTACATTGATAAGGATATTTTTAATTCCACTTTTTCTGGTATTTTTGATACCTTCGTCAAAGATAAATCCCATCTTTGCAGCCTTAGTATTTGGAGTAGCTGCTTTTACCGACTGGTTAGACGGTTACCTTGCAAGAACTACCAATCAGGTTACCGTGATGGGTAAGCTGTTGGACCCGATAGCGGATAAGATACTTATTACCGCTGCCCTCATACCCTTAGTTGAGCTGGACAGAATTTCTGCATGGATTGCAGTTGTAATAATAAGCAGGGAGTTTGCCGTAAGCGGGCTGCGGACTGTTGCTATGTCACAGGGGATTGTAATTCCTGCGGACTGGTGGGGAAAATATAAGATGCTCTTTGAGATAACAGCCGTTATTCTTTTAATCCTGAATTATAAGTTTTCCTTTATAAACTTCCAATTCATGGGAACAATAGCCGTCTGGATAGCCATGATTTTAAGCATTATCTCAGGGGTAGACTACTTTATGAAGTTCTGGAATCAGATTAATGTTAAATAGTAATAGTTCACCGCAGAGACGCAAAGACGCAGAGAAAATTAAGTTTCTGAATTTCCATACTCAGTGCCTCTGCGTCTCTGCGGTTAGCTAAACTTTTATGGAAAATATTTTTTCGGAAAAGATACACTGGCGTCATTTTTTTGGCGGTTTCTCGTTCCTGATAATTATTCTGCAGATCCTCACAGGAATCTTCCTTATTTTTTTTTATGACCCCGCGATTGATAATGCTTACAAAAGTGTCCAGTATCTGACAAACAATGTTACAGGCGGCAGTCTAATGAGAAACATGCACAGATGGACAGCCTTTTTTCTGTTTCTTGCTGTTCTTATTCATACTATCAGGTGCATTTTGAGATTGGATTTTATGGCTCAATCCAAGAGAGTTCTGTGGCTTACAGGCGTTTTATTACTGCTTCCGACCTTCATGCTTATTGTTACGGGTCTTATCCTGCCGTGGGAATGGAAGGGCTACTGGTTTATGGAGATAATCCCGAATTATTCGGAATTTATACCTCTTATAGGACATAAGCTGAAATCCTTTTTTATCGAAAGTTTTACACTGCCACGGTATCAGGTGCTTCATATATTAGTCCTTCCGATAATCTTCCTTATATTAATTAATTATCACTTTTTAGACAAATTGAGAAAGAGGGGTGTATTTAAGTATATTTATAAGCACGCCCTCATCTCTCTCCCTCTGTTAATAGCAATAGTTGTTCTGGCAAAATATATTACAATCCCATCTGAAGACCCTGAGGTAATTCCGATGCCTCTTGAAGGGGAGTATATTCCTGCACCTGAGTGGTATTTTCTGATTCTGCTTTTGCCATTAATGTATTTTAAAGGCAGCCTTATACCTGTTTTATCAATATATGTTCCGCTTCTGTTTTTCATAGCCTTCGCCTTTTTGCCGTATTATTTGAAAGGGAAGGCTGTCAGGGAAGAGACTGAAGCAGTGGAATATAATAATCCCGCTCCGCTGAAGAAGATTTTTATCAGAGGCTCGCTGGTAGTAATAATATTTGCAATGTGCACTTCCCTCATCTATCTTGGGGCTTATAATTCTCCGACCCTTGGATGCAACGGATGCCATCACCTTAAAAGCGGGTTCAGGATGGGTATTGTGCCCAGGCAATTTAAGGATAGAAATGTCCTGCCTAATCTGGATGATAATCAGTGGATGATGGGACACTGGTTCTATCCAACTGAAATATACTGATTTATAGTGAGCTTGTCGAACCTATGTCTTCAAAATGGAAGATTATAATAATATTTGCATTATTCGCCATAGTGATTCTTAGCGTATATTTATTAGGATGGGGACAGAGGGCGGCAAAGAGGGATGCCGGAATATTTATTCATGCAATGAGAATCAAGGATTTCGGTGTCATATTCACCTACCATGCCTTTTCCCAGAAAAGGACGGAAATCGCCTTAAAAAACCCTGCAACTGCTGAAATCAATATGAAGGCGATATACGACGAGCAAAAAGCCCTATTTGATCAGGCACAGCCGACAAATAATTTAAAGGAATTCTGGTCGGAGAAATTTCTCTTGATTCAGGATATGAAATATAATATAACAGGCGTGAAAATGGTGGAAGATATAGAAAATCCATCTTCGCCGATAAGAGAGAGGTGGGATGCCGTTATCGAGGTAGATGTGGAATATACAAATAAAAAAACAGCGCCCGACCTTAACGGCAGGGTTAAAAACGTTACTTATTTGATGAGGTTTGTCAATAGCAGAAATGTTGCAAGGACATGGGTTGTAAAGCCGCAATACAAGAGGTGGCTGTTTAAGGGCATTGCCGTAAAGGAAGGGAGTTTGGTGTACTGGTAAATTTAAGACCTGATGAATAGAACACGGATAACACGGATTTAGCTGATTAACACAGATATAACATAAGCAGAATTAAAAAGAAATTTTAAAAAAATCTGCGTAAATCCGTAAAATCAGCGTTATCAGCGTTCTATTGTGGTTTTATAATTGAGCTGAATGTCTTACTAAAAGAGTGGTTATGTATAGGCTTTTATCCGCTGTTTTAATATGCCTTTTGCTCTGCACCTTTCCCGCGGCTGCAATATCGTCTTCTGAACAGGAAGATAAGGGTTTCTTGAGCGATATAGAGCAGGCAGTCAAAGATGAGAGCCGGCAGATTAAGGGTATTCTTGACAGCCAGACCGATAAGGCTTCGCGGAATCTCATTATTATTGCCGGAGCAATCATCGTCCCTATATGCCTCCTTTTTCTCCTATGGAGTTTAAAGCTTATTTTTAATATCTCTATTTCTGCAATCCGCTCTCTCTTTAATATCTCTGCAACCGGCGCAAAAAGACTTCAGGAGGCTGTAAACAAGCCTGTTCAGAAACCGGCAGAGGAAGAAAATAAACCGAAAAGAAAACCACTGAAGCTCGGAGAGATTCTTGTCCGCTTTGTTTCAAGGTCTCTGAATACAGAGCATATAACCATTGCCCTCTCTGAGCAGAAAAGGGATCCCAACCGTCCAAAGCTTGGAGAGATACTTGTCAAACAGGGATTGGCTACCAATGGCGAGATTGAGGCTGCCTTGAAGATTCAGGGGAAGAAATTATAAAAACTACCACGGATTTATCACGGATGGACACGGACAAGATAAATCCTTTTACTATTTCATTGTTTTTCTGTGTTTATCCGTGTCCTTCTGTGGTTTTATTAGGTTTTTGTTCTTTTAGTCTTTCGAGGAGCGGACTTTTTGTTCTATCAATATCTGAACAGTTTGCAATAATGTATTCTGTATGGTAAGGAGTGTGCTATTTACCTGATCAATCCGCTGATTAACAGACTTCAAATCATCCTGCAAACCTTCTTTAAGTCTGTCCATTCTATCCTCGACTCTATCTATTCTACGATTAATCTTCTCAAACTCTTCTTTCAGAAAGTCGTAAAGAAATTCCGTAGTTACCCTTTTAATAACAGCAGCAGTTTTCATGCTCATGTGTAAAACATAGCATAAGAATTAAAGGGAGTCAAATTTATTTCAGATAGCCTTTTATTTCTTCGATAAACTCTTTAATCTTTATAGGCTTGGCTATATAGCCGTCGAATCCCTCATCTAAAAACATCTCCTTATCACCCTTCATGGCGTGCGCGGTAAGGGCTATTATTTTGAGATGCTTTGTATCATTATTGGATCTTAAAGCCCT
>JACQEW010000292.1 GCA_016200365.1 Nitrospinota bacterium | reverse complement strand
GAGGGGAATAATACCTTATATAGCTTCTATTTGGAATTTCAGGGGATATGGAGTTAAAGCAAAATAGGTGGTGAGTTTTATGATGCAGGAACATTGGTGGTTTGGATGGGGAATAGGACAAGAAATTTTAACGCAAAGTTAACAGAAAGGAAGCAAAGACGCAAAGATTTGCTTAAATAATTATCTCTTTGCGACTCTCTTTGTCCTTTGCGTCTTTGCGTTAAAAGGTGTTTTTCTTTTTGGTTCCGGCTTGTCCGGGTTAGGGAGGTAATATGCGGATAGTAATTGTCGGAGGTGTTGCAGGTGGTGCATCGGCTGCTGCAAAGGCGAGGAGGACAAATGAAGACGCAGAGATTCTCCTCTATGAAAAGGGTCCACACATAAGTTTTGCCTCCTGCGGATTGCCATATCTGATTTCAGGTGAAGTTAAAAGCGAGAAATTGCTCCTCCTCTGGTCAGCAAAGGACTTTTCTCAGGTTTTTAATGTGAGCATAAATCCCCACCATGAGGTCATGAAGATTGACCGTGAGAAAAAGGAATTGGAGATTAAAGACCCCTCTGGTAAGACCTTTTTTACGCCCTATGACAGATTGATACTCTCTCCTGGCACAGAACCTATATTGCCTGTAAATAATGCCCTTAAATTTAAAAATGTCTTTACCTTAAGAAGCATTGATGATGCTGTCTCTATTAAAGAAAAGCTGAAAAGAGGCAGGCATGTTACTGTAATAGGCTCTGGTTTTATCGGACTTGAGGCTGTTGAGGCGCTGATAAAACTCAAAAAAGGGATAACGCTCATTGAAATTCTTCCTCAGGTCATGCCTCAACTCGACACTGAGATGGCGGGTTACATTGAACGGCATCTCCTCGAAAATAAGGTCAATCTCATCCTGAATGATTCTATAAAGGAATTCTCTGGAGACCCAGTGAAAGAGATTATATTAAACAGTGGGAGGACAATAAAAACAGACCTCATCATAATAGGGACAGGGGTCAGACCCAATGTAATGCTTGCCAGAGAATGCGGGTTAAATATCGGCTCATTGGGTGGAATCGAGGTAAATAAGAGGATGCAGACCTCGGATGAAAATATATATGCCTGCGGCGATGCCGTTGAAGTTACAAATCTGATTACAAATAAAAAGGCGCTTATACCGCTGGCAGGTTCTGCCCAGAGGCAAGGGAGGGTTGCAGGGGCGAATGCAGCAGGCGGGAGTCTTATATATAAAGGCGCTGTTGCAGCCTTTGTCGTGAGGGTCTTAAATCTAATTGCCGGAAAGACAGGCTTGAGTGAAAGGGAGGCAAAAAAGGAGGGATTTGACTATCTCGTTTCATATACCCATTCACCCAATCATGTGGGGTGGTTTCCTGAGGCTAAACAAATGGCTGTAAAGGTGATTTTTGAGAAAAACACAGGCAGGCTTCTCGGCGCTCAGGTAGTTGGAAGCGATGGGGTAGATAAGAGGATAGATGTCTTTGCCACTGCCTGCAGCGCTGGCATGACCGTTTACGATCTTGAAAACCTCGACCTCTCCTACACACCGCCCTTCAGCTCACCAAAGGACCCTGTAAATATTGCATCACATGTGGCATCAAATATATTGAGAAAGGATGTTGAAGTTATGACACCTGATGAATTGAATGGAGAATATCAGATTCTTGATGTATTGAAGGCGCCCATGTTCTTAAGGGATTCTATCTCAGGTGCAAAAAATATCCCAATCTCAAAATTACGGGATAAGATAGATGAGCTAAAAAATAAAAAGATTGCCATTTATTGTCGTGTTGGATATACTTCTTATCTCGCTTACAGGATTTTAAAGCATCACGGATTTGATGTAAAAAATCTCTCGGGTGGTTATGAGACATGGAAGATGTTTCAAAAACCGTAACTACTCACCACAGAGACACGGAGATCACAGAGAACACAGAGAGAAAGAAAAAAAGATTAAAAAAAGAGGCAAGACGCAAGAGGCAAGAAAAAAATCTTGCTTCTGGCTTCTTACTTCTTGCTTCTTGTCTTTCTCTGTGTCTCCGTGGTTAGGTTTTGACGATACTCGTGGTTTAATTAGGAGGGTAATATGGGGAAAAATATAGTCATCCTCGGCGGCGGTGTCGGCGGACTTGTTGCTGCCAACCGGCTGAGGCAGTCCTTGCCGCATGAGCATAAAATCATAATAATTGAGAGGGAATCACTCCACACCTTTGCCCCATCGTTTCTATGGGTTATGACAGGGGATAGAAAGCCAGAGGAGATTACGAGGGAAGTACGCCAGCTCGTACATGATGATATTGATGTAGTCCATGACGAGGCAAAGCGAATAGATATTGCGAATTGCCGGGTTGAAACCGCTTCAAATACATTAAGCTATGACTATTTAATCGTTGCTGCCGGTGCCGGGCTTGCTCCTGAGCTCATCCATGGTATTACTGAAGAGACACACACATTTTACACGCTCAAGGGGTCGCAGAAATTGCACAAGGCGCTTGAAAATTTTCAAGGCGGAGAGATAGCAATAGCGGTGAGTTCACTCCACTACAAATGTCCAGGCGCACCGCACGAGGGAGCGATGTTAATCGCAGATTATTTCCAGAGAAAGGGAATGAGGGATAAAGTAAATATTCATTTATTCACTCCAGAGCCGCAACCGATGCCTGTTGCAGGTCCTGAACTTGGCGCTGCAGTAAGACAGATGCTTGAATCAAAGAAAATTACTTTTCATCCACAGCATAAATTGAATTTGATTAATTCACAGACCCATGAACTTTCTTTTCATGACAAAGAACCGGCACATTACGATTTGCTTATTGTTATTGCACCACATCAGGGACCAAAGATTGTGCGTGAGGCAGGTTTATCAAACGAGGCAGGCTGGATTCCTGTGGATCGTTCGACACTCAGAACCAAATATGAGAATATCTATGCTGTTGGTGATGTAGCAGCGATTTCAATCCCCGGTCGCTGGAAACCAGATATGCCATTAATGTTGCCAAAGGCTGGTATCTTTGCCCATGAGCAAGCCGAAGTTGCAGCCCGGCGTATTGCCGATGAGATACATGGTCGTATCCCTAAAGCAGAATTTTCGGGAATGGGTTACTGTGTGCTGGAATCAGGGGGAGGTCTCGCTGGTTTTGCCTCTGGTAACTTTTTTGCCGAGCCATCCCCCAATGTAAAGCTTCGCAAGATTGGACGGAAATGGCATGTGGGTAAGGTATTGTTTGAACAATGGTGGCTGTCCCCCTTTGGTGCGAGGCGTGAGATACTGCGATTTGCAATAAACACAGGAGGTAAATTTCTCAGGATTCCTGCAAGTGTATAAGTGGAAAAAAAACTCTGTAAAATCTGCTTTGTTTTTGCTATCCTGATACTGCTAATATCACCTGTCTTGAGATTCTATGAATAAAAAGGGTCAAGGGTCAGGGGTCAAGTAATGTAGTTAAGAATTAAGAGTTAAGAATTAAGAATTAAGGAGTTATTCTTTAAATTCGTAATTTGTAATTCGTAATTTTTTGCTTGCCCCTTGCTACTTGTCCCTTGCCCCTTTTCTCTATGGTTCAGTTTCAGGAGTTTTTAAAAGAGCCTAAGATAGCCTATTTTTCGATGGAGGCAGGCATATTGAATGATATGCCTACTTACAGCGGGGGACTTGGTGTCCTTGCCGGCGATACAATAAGGTCGAGCGCAGATTTAAAACTCCCCTTTATTGCAGTTACCCTGCTGATCAGGAAGGGTTTTTTCAATCAGGATATCGCCGAAAACGGGAGGCAGTCGGAGTCGCCGGTCTCATGGGAGCCTTCCCGGTTTATGTCCCTCCTCTCCGAAAAGGTCAAGGTGCAAATAGAGGGCAGGGATGTTTATGTGCAGGCATGGCTCTATGTCGTAAGCAGTCTGACAGGCGGCATGGTTCCTGTATTTTTTCTCGATACTGATATTCCTGAGAATGCGCCTGATGATAGGGAGATAACCTCCCACCTCTACGGCGGCGATAACAGGTATCGTTTAAAGCAGGAGATTGTCCTTGGGTTAGGCGGCGTAAGGATGTTGAAAGCCCTCGGTTTTCAAATCAAAAAATATCATCTGAACGAGGGACATGCGGCGCTCCTCACCCTCGAGCTCCTTCTATCTTACAAAAAGGATATTGAAAGTGTCTGGGACGAGAGATTTATCTGGGATACGGAGACTGTAAAGGACCTCTGCGTTTTTACGACGCATACGCCTGTGGAGGCAGGACACGATAAGTTTCCCTACGATGTTGTCAAGGAGGTAATGGGTGAGCCGATTCCATTTAATGTCCTGAGAGAGCTTGCCGGCAGGGATAATCTGAATATGACGCTCCTTGCCTTGAATTTGAGCAAATATGTAAACGGCGTTGCAAAGAAGCACGGAGAGGTCTCGAAGAGCCTTTTTCCCGGATACGAGATTCATGCGATTACTAACGGTGTGCATTCATATACATGGACATGCGAGAGTTTTATAAGGCTCTATGACAGATACCTGTCCGGTTGGGCAAATGAGCCGGAGGTATTTGTGAGAGTCGGACGCATCCCTGATGAAGAAATATGGGATGCCCATATACAGGCAAAAATCAAGCTGCTCTATTATGTTAAAACAACAACAGGGGTGGAGATGGATCCTGATGTTTTGACAATCGGTTTTGCGAGGAGGGCGACTGCATATAAGAGGGCAGACCTTCTATTTTCTGATTTAACCAGGTTGAAAAAGATAGCACAGAAGGGGAGGCTGCAGATTATATATGCAGGCAAGGCGCATCCAAATGACCAGCCCGGAAAAAAACTGATAGAGACCATTCATGGCTATATAAAAGAGCTTAAAGGGATTATAAATATTGTATATCTTAAGAATTACAACATGGATATTGCCTTAAAGCTTATTTCAGGTGTTGATGTATGGCTGAACACCCCATTGAGACCGAGGGAGGCTTCGGGCACAAGCGGAATGAAGGCTGCACACAACGGGGTTTTAAATTTCAGCGTCCTTGACGGGTGGTGGATTGAAGGGCATATAGAAGGGTATACAGGCTGGTCAATAGGACCTGCGCCGTCAGAATTTAAGCTGACTGAAACTACCGATACAAAAGATGCAGACGACCTTTATTACAAATTGGAAGAAGTCATTATGCCGATATTTTACAATGACAGGCGCACATGGATAAGGATGATGCAGAATGCAATAGGCAAGAATGCCTATTACTTCAACAGCCACAGGATGATGAGGAGATATGTAACAGAGGCGTATATAAGGTAACCCAATATTTAATACGGGACAAAAATCAAAATGTAAAATTGAGGAATTTTAATTGGGGAATAATGTGTAAATACTTTCTTTATGGATAATTTTCGCTGAAGACAATTTTAGACAGTTTTTATTTTGCGATAGAAGTTGCAAAGTTTGGACTGTCAGGATTTACATCTAAAATTCTTTTCTTAGGTATTATTACCAAATCCATATCTTCCATTGGAATAGCCCCTAAAAGTATCTGGTCACCCATAACTAATGCACCAGCAAAACCTACTCGATTTTTAAATCTAATTTCTACAGGTCCTACATAAGGGACAAATTTTCTTTCCCCATCCGCTAATATCACCTCCTTTTTATCTATTTCTTCCAATTTTAATTGAATTTGTATATGCTCAGGAATACAAAGATGAGTGGCGCCAGAATCTACGAGAACATCCACTTCTAAAGGTTTTAGTTTTTTCACTCTTGGATTTTTCAGTATTATTTTCGCATTTACAAGTCCCATTTTACTTTTCCTCCTGATTTTATTTATATCATAATTATTTATATCTGTCTAACGCCTGAACTCATGGGGAGGGGGGCAGTTTCTCGACGATTCCATACAACTATTCGTCATACGCTTATGATTATCTTTGCAATGGCTGCTGTCTTCTTTTATTTTCTTTAAAATTAGTGCTAATCAAATGAAACATTTTTCTCATAATCAATACACGAAATATTTATTTTTCTGTTAATCAGTTTCTCTTGTTTAGGGATGAAAGCGAAATAGGCTATCTCCTTATTGTCTAAATATCCAACCCATAGAGTATTATTTTTGCTAAGGCTATTTATTGGGATGGGCTTTCTCGCTGGAAACGAGATTATTCCATCTTTAAATTCAGCATTAAAAAGACTGGACTTCTCATAATTTTTCATGAGAAAAACTTCTTTGAAATCATTTGCTTCATATTTAATTTTAAATTCGAAACACGGTGCTTCATCATTATTGTATACAAAAAGTTGGTAACATTTTTCTCCTGCGCTGGAGCAATTATCATAACTCGACTTAACGGTTAGTTTTGTATCCTTCGGCTTCAGAGTATAAAATAAGGAAATCCCTGCAATGATTAATGAGGTAACCGAAATTAATATAGTAATTATTGCACTACGGTTTTCAAATTTAAGTTTCTTCAAAATTATCCTCTTTACGGATAACATTTATTTTTATACTTCTTCTATGTTCAGCAATAACATACAAAGATAATATCAAAAAATCAAGAAAATTTACCCATCGCTTCATATCCTTGACTTATTATTTAGCAGGGATTATATTAAAACAAAGGCGAGAATATTTTCTGATAACTATCTTAACCGGGTTAGAAGGAGATATTTAAAGATAAGGCAAAAATATAGAACACGAATTGCACTAATATACGAATGTCACGAATAAAGTATTTTTCTTAATTCGTGTAATTCGCCTATTCGTGTTATTCGTGTTCAGGTTTTATTAGGTATATGAAATTATAAAATTAGCCGCAGACTTTTACAGACGAAAATCTTTTTTTTAAAATTTTTATCTGTGTTTATCTGTGTCCATCTTCTATGTTAAAAAGCAAGTCTTTTTTATATAAGCAAATATACTCCTTGCTGCAGGTTGTTTATGAATAAGCGTAGTCTTTAAAACCAATCTTCTATTAGCAGACATTTTTGTATAGCCTGTTGGCCCCTGATAGATTCATTCAGGGGCTGCATTATCTTGATTAAATTTTAAAGCGTGGGCACGTAGTCTGTGGACACAGACATAATCT
>JACQEW010000291.1 GCA_016200365.1 Nitrospinota bacterium | reverse complement strand
TGGTGTTCCAATACGATTAACCTATGAAAGACGGTATCATATTATTGAAAGAAGCTAAAATAATTCAAACCTGTTTGGGATTATCATCTGACATAATCAAACTTCCTGTTGAGCATATATGGATTGATTATGATAAAGAGGCTGATGTCTTATATTTAAGCTTTCGGAAACCTCAGAGGGCAAAAAAGACAATTGAGGCAGATGACGATATTCTGGTAAGAAAAGACGGAGATAAGATTGTTGGAATAACAATCTTAAATGCAAGTAACAGATAAAAATTCTTCTTGCAAAGAGGATTGGCATGAAAATGGCTTTTGTATTTCAGGAGGTGGGGTTATGAAAAGGAAAGGTAATTTGATTTCTTTAATCAGTGTAATTTTTATCATGCTTGTGGGTATGGCGATGACAGGGTGTTCAACGATACCAACACCACTCATGAATGCAGCCGGGAAGGGCGATATTAAAGAAGCAGAGAGACTCTTGTCCAGCGGCGCAGATGTGAACGAGAGGTGGTTTGATAATTACACCCCTTTGCACTTTGCCGCATTCTATGCCAGCCAACCCAATGTTGCAGCCTTGCTCATTGAAAAGGGCGCTGATGTGAATGCGAAGGACAATTATGGGCGGACCCCTTTGTACGTTGCCGCGTGGAAGGGCCAAGTCAATTTTGTTACCCTGCTCCTCAAAAAAGGGGCTGACCCCGTCATTGCGACTAAAGAAGGCAAAACCCCTCTAATGATTGCCAAGGAAGGAGGCAACACGACAATAGCGAAGATACTTACTGAGGCAGAGGAAAAGTTTTTAAAGGGCAATGAAGGCACTGCAGCTGCTTATTCGCCAAAACCTGTAGCCAAAGAAACGGCAATCATAGATATTCACACCATCCCTAATTTCAAGTCAACACCGAGGCCGAATGACATCGCTATTGTCATAGGCATCGAAAATTACCAGAGCGTGCCGAGGTCCGATTTTTCAAAGAGCGACGCAGGGATTGTAAAGGATTATCTCAAGGCGCTTGGATTTCAGGAGCGTAACATAGAATTCATTACAGATGAAAGAGCAACAAAATCAAGCATTGAAAAGACAATCGAGGCATGGCTTCCAAACAGGGCAAAAAAAGGTAGCACGATTTTTGTCTATTATTCAGGACACGGAGCGCCTGAACCAAAAACAGGAGACGCCTATATTGTCCCATTTGACGGAGACCCAAATTATCTTGAGGTTACAGGTTATCCATTGAAAAGGCTTTACGATAAACTCGGCAAATTGCAAGTTGAGGAAGTTGTTGTTCTCCTTGATTCCTGCTTCTCAGGCGCAGGCGGAAGGAGCGTGCTTGCAAAAGGCGCAAGGCCATTGGTGATGATGGCAGAGGGGGCTGTTCTTTCATCAAACATGGCAGTTCTCTCAGCAACGCAAGGCACGCAGATAAGCACATCATCTCATGAAAAGGGGCATGGGATTTTTACATACTATTTCCTCAAGGCTTTGAAGGATGGCAAGAAAAACATCGCAGAGATTTACGAATACATAAAACCGTTGGTTGAAGACGAGGCAAAGCTACTCAATGTCCAGCAAAGTCCGAGCATAAGCCCTGATGCAGATAAGTTAAAGGGAAGGTTTGGGTTGAGGAAGTAAATATGCCGAATATTAAAAAAAAGAGATTGCTTCGCCTGTGCCTCGCAATGACACCACTTATCAGTGTTTTCGTATTTGCATTAGCATCCTTTGCCACTGAAAACAAGGTCTGGATTGAGACTGAGGGAGAGGCGTATATGAGCGAGATTGATACGCCAAAGGAAGTTAGGGAAAGGGCAAAGAGGGATGCTGAAATCAGGGCAATTGAGCAGGCTGTAGGGGCATTTATCAAGTCGCATACCCTTGTATCAAACAGCCAGCTTGCAGAAGATTTGATATATGCGGCAGTCAGGGGGAAAATAGATAAAGTGGAGGTTATTAAAGAATGGTGGGATGAAAAGGACAGAAATCTTTATAAGGTCAAGATCAAAGCCCTTATCAAACCTGTATATCCGGAAAAGGGCGAAGGGCTTTCAATAAAACTCTCACTTTCAAAGACAGATTTAAAAGAAGGTGAAGATGTAAAGATATTCTATCAGACAAACACCGACTGCTATATCTACATCTTTTCAATTGCTGCTGACGGCTCTGTTACCCTCCTTTTACCTAACTCAGTGAATAAAAATAATAATATCGAGGCAGGGAAGGCATACTCTTTTCCTCAAGAAGGGAGCAAGATTCATTTGAAGTCTCAATTCCTTCCTAATTATGATAAGACTGCGGCTGAGGAGAGAATAAAGATTATTGCAACAAGGAAAAAAGAGGATATAATATCTCTGGGATTTCAGGAAGGCTTTTTCAAGGTCTATGATTCAAAATCTACAGGTATGATAAGCGACCTTGTAAAGAAGTTGAATCAGTTAGAGCCGACTGACTGGGCAGAGGCAACAGCGGTTTATATTCTGAAGAGGTAAAAAGGTCTATTTCAGCAAAAAAGGAGAACCTTTATGGGTTATCCATTAAAAAAAGAGAAAAATAAAAGATATACATGGCAGGATTATCTCACATGGTCTGATGAGGAAAGGTGGGAAGTCATTGATGGTAAGGCATATGATATGAGCCCTTCACCCACATTCCGACATCAAAATATTGTAGTCAATTTTGGAGGACTATTAAGGACAAAACTTATCAGCGGCTTCTGCAGGGTATGTGTAGCCCCATTAGATGTTTATTTTGATGACTATAATTTTGTCCAGCCGGATGTTTTTGTGGTGTGTGATAAGAATAAAATAAAAGACAGAATATACGGTGCCCCTGATTTGATAGTCGAGGTGCTTTCACCTGCAACATCCCTGAAGGATAAAAGGGAAAAAAAGAACCTCTATGAGCGATTCAGCGTCAGAGAATATATCATTGTTTATCCAGAGGAGATGTTTGTGGAGAGGTATTGTTTAAAAGATGGGGGATACAGTGAAGCCGAAGTTTTTGGACCTCAAGAGGCAATCACCCTATGTTCGGTAAATAATATTGAGATTCCTCTGTGGGAGATTTTTGAAGTAGAACCACCGGAGAAATAATTATGTCAAAAGTCTTAGTAATGATATTAGCAGGGGGAGAGGGGACGAGGCTCTATCCTCTCACGAAAGAAAGGGCGAAGCCTGCAGTTCCCTTTGGAGGACGCTACAGGATTATAGATTTTGCCCTTAGCAATTTTATAAACTCAGGCTTTTTTCAGCTCAAGGTTCTTACACAATTCAAATCGGAATCCTTAAACCGCCACCTCTCTCTTGCATGGAGGTTATCCCCGAAGCTTGACCAGTATATTGATCCTGTCCCTGCCCAGATGAGGACAGGAAGGGATTGGTATAAAGGGACAGCGGATGCAATCTATCAAAACCTCAACCTTATAAAGGATGCAAACCCGGACTATGTCTGTGTATTCGGCGGCGACCATGTCTATAAGATGGATGTCCGCCAGATGCTGAACTATCATATAAAAAAGGGTGCAGAGCTTACCGTATCCGCCATACCGAAAGCGATACATGAAGCAAGCTCTTTTGGAATTATAGAGGTTGACGGGGAATGGCGGATTAAAGGATTTGAGGAGAAGCCCAAGAATCCGAAACCCATACCCGGAAGATCCGGTATAGCTCTGGTATCAATGGGAAACTATATATTTAATACCGGTGTCCTCCTCGAAGAGGTTACAGCCGATTCGAAAAAAAAGGATTCCAGACACGACTTCGGGAGGGACATAATCCCGCGCATTAAGAAAAAGAGGAAGCTCTTTGCTTATGATTTTTATAAAAACAAGGTTCCGGGAATGACCCCTGCAGAGAAGGGATACTGGATGGATATAGGGAGCCTGGATGCCTACTGGCAGGCAAGTATGGATCTGGTAGCGGTCTCTCCTGTATTCAATCTGTATAACAACGAATGGCCTATAAGGACATATTATCATCCCTGTCCGCCTGCAAAATTTGTATTTGCGGATAAGAAGAGTGAGAGGGTGGGTATAGCAACGGACTCGATTGTCTCGGAAGGTTGTATAATAAGCGGCGGTCAGATAAACCGCTCTATTCTCTCTCCGCAGGTAAGGATAAACAGTTACAGCTATGTTACCGAATCAATCCTAATGGAAGGCGTAAATGTCGGCAGGCATGCAAAAATCAAAAGGGCAATTATTGATAAGTTTGTGGAAATACCACCAGGAATGGAGATAGGGTATAATATCAAGGAAGATAAAAAGAGGTTTTATGTTACGGAATCGGGAATCGTCGTCGTTCCTAAGGAAGCAGTGCTGAAAGGTTAACCCGAATAATGCAGGGATAAAAACCTTATTAATCCGCAGATTACGCAGATTTACCGAATTTTACTTTCGCCTTCAGCCTTATAAGGCTTCTTATATAGTTTCTGTAAGAGGTATTTGAGGCATGATTATCTATATACCGCCTGAGTAACCTCTCATCTGATGCAAATTTATCTAAAAAAATCCGTGGAAATTTGTGAACCATCCGGCTGAAGCAGAGGGCATATCTCAGATTATTTCCAAATACGGCATAACGCCTTTTTTCATAGTCGCATACAGCAGCCTTATTTATAATACAATCGGAAACCGATTCCGCAGCTATTTTGCCTGACAAGATAGCGGTGTAAATCCCCTCCCCGCTGAAAGAGTCAATAAAACCTGCGGCATCCCCTGTTAAAAGAATCTTATCGCTGCAAATCTTTCTTTTTCTGTCCCACAGAGGCATTTTATGCCCCCGGATTTTATCGAACGGCAAATTGTGAGATTTTAAAAACCCTTTCAGGGAATCGAGGGGGCTTGAATTATTCCAATTTGTTCCCCAAATTCCGGCAGAGAGATAAGCGCCATGAGGAAATATCCATGCGTAACCGCTGCAGGCATCGTCAAAGTAAAAATGCAGCACATCCTTTTCTAAAGACGGGAGGAGAGGTATCTCTGAAACAAAGGCTGATGCAAACAGATAACCTCTATTGCCGCCATTTAAAAACCTCGATACAACACTATTGGCGCCATCGGCGCCGATTACAAACATGCCGGTATAAGTCCCCTTTTCGGTATTTACCATTATATAGTCCCTTTTGTTCTCTATCGAGACAACCCTTTCTCCTGTCAATGTCATGCATCCGGAATCCCGCGCCCTTTCGTATAAAAGATTATCAAACTTTTTCCTCGATACCATTACCGCTATCCTATCGGGTTTTTTATATGCGGCGGATTTATCTTTGTAATAAACTTTTACCCCTGTGCATTCAGCCTCGATTAAGTCGGGGGGGAGCTCAAAATCGAGACAGCTCATTGTCCGCAAAGAGAGGGAGCCGCCGCACGGTTTATATCTCGGAAAGTCCGCTTTGTCTATGAGAAGGGTCTTAATACCCTTTTCAGAGCAGCATCGGGCAGCGGTTGAGCCTGCAGGTCCTGCACCTACTACAATTACATCATACAGGGTTGTCGGCATATCCATAAGAACAAAAAAGAAAAATTTTTAGCCACAGATGAACACAGATAAACACAGCGTGGCTTTCGCCACAACCAAAAAATTACAAAAGCAGCCACAGACCTTATGATTAAAAAGTAAAGAAGCAAGTCTTACTTTCAGGTTATACTCCTTGAGATAGATAACCATAATCGAAAGGAGGCTT
>JACQEW010000284.1 GCA_016200365.1 Nitrospinota bacterium | reverse complement strand
CTATGACGAATACGGAAGTCCCAATATAGTCCATCCCATGAAATAAAAACATAGCATCTCAAAGGTGCGTTTATTAGAAAGAGATTTTAGAGATTTTAGAGGATAGACATAAGGTAGCTGATTTGGTAGAATAGGGGTAATTTTAACAGGGGGTAGGGGAATGAAAATCAATCCGCAGATTACGCAGATTACACAGATTTTTAAAATATTTATTGCTTTTAATCTGCATAATCTGCGGATAAAAAGGCTATTTTCCTATGAAAGATAAATATACAGTAGTGGTGGTCGGAGCTACAGGCGCTGTCGGGAATGAGATGGTTTCCATACTCGAGGAGAGAAATTTTCCTGTTGGAGAATTAAGGCTCCTTGCCTCCGAGATGTCTGAAGGAAAATTTATAGGATTCAAAGGGAAAAATGTAAAGGTAAACAGACTGACAAAGGATTCTTTCAAAGGTATAGATATTGCCCTTTTTTCAGCAGGCGCCTCGAGGAGTCTTGAGTTTGCACCGGAGGCTGTTAAGGCAGGGGCTGTGGTTGTGGACAACAGCAGCGCCTTTAGAATGGAAGCGGATGTCCCGTTGGTTGTTCCCGAGGTAAACGGTCATGCGATAAAAAAACATAAAGGCATTATTGCAAACCCGAACTGTTCCACTATTCAGATGGTAGTTGCCCTGAAACCGATTCATGATGCCGCTCAAATAAAGAGAATAGTCGTATCTACATATCAGGCTGTGTCAGGCACGGGGAAAAAGGCAATACATGAGTTAGAGCAGCAGACGAGGGACCTCTTTAGCCTGAAAGAGCTTACTGTAAGCGTCTACCCGCACCAGATAGCTTTTAACTGTATTCCCCAGATAGATGTTTTTCTCGATAACGGGTATACAAAGGAAGAGATGAAGATGGTGAACGAGACGAGGAAGATTATGGAGGACGATTCTATCCGTGTTACTGCTACAACAGTAAGAGTCCCTGTGTTTAGCTCTCACTCTGAGTCTGTAAATATCGAGACGGATAAAAAAATAACGGCAGGGGAAGTCAGGAGGCTTCTCTCAAAGTCTCCGGGAGTTGAGGTTGTAGACGATCCGAAAAACTCACTTTACCCTTTGGCTGTTCACTCGGCAGGCAGGGATGAGGTGTTTGTCGGGAGGATAAGGGAGGATGAGTCCATAGACAAGGGCATAAATATGTGGATAGTCTCCGACAATCTGAGAAAGGGCGCGGCATTGAACGCCGTCCAGATTGCGGAGGTTTTAATAAAAAAAGTGTAAGTGAAAGTGAAAGTGAAAGGAGTTAATTTACCTTACACTTACACTTACACACTTTTAAGGGAGGGTTTGTTATGGCAGAGAATATAAGTACACAGACAGGGGCAGTTCAAATATCGGCAAAGGATGTAGCTGAATTTAGGGAGCTTGTAAAAGATGCGTCTGTAGAGAGAAAGACCCTTCAGATGCTTGTCGAGTATATCGAGAAAAACAAAGATGCTGTCTTGCAATATGGCTCGGCTATGAAGAAGATTGAAGAGAAGATGCCGATTATTAATAAATTTGTAGAAAGGATAGACCAGAAGACAGAGGATGTTAGAAACCTCGATATAAGGGTTAAAGAATCCCAGAGGATTACAACAGAGCTGGATTCTGCCCTCCGCACATCAAAGAGGGATATGGACAGCGTAAATCTCCTCACAGAGAGGATAAACAGCAAGATTAAGGCGCTGTCTCAGCAGAGGGTGCTTGTTGAAAAGGCGAATGAGGAGGCAGGGAGATTGAATGTCCTTATATGGGATATGGAATCGAAAATGAAGAAGCTCTCCGAGGAGAACAAGCTGGTCAAGAAGTCCGAAAAGAATATAATCAGGCTCGAGGAGATGTTTGAAAGGATTTCCTCTAAAATGGAGGAGATAACCAATTTCAAAAATCTTATGGGGAGTGCGGAAGAAAAGATCGGCAAGATTCAGGATCTGAATAAGGATTTGGATTTTAAGGTATCGAAGCTATTAAAGGAAAAGGAGGTTATTGATACATTCAGCCATGATGCGGGAAGGCTCAAGGCAATGCTCGATAATATGCAGCGGGATACGGACAACCTTCTGAAGCAGAACATCGCCGTCGGCGAGATGAGGAAAGAGGTGGAGAATATCACCAGGGATATAAACAGCATAAAGATAGAGACGAAGAATATCGTATTGAAAGAGGATATGATAAAGAAGGTGAGCAACAGGCTGAAGACCCTCGACACCTTGAATGCAGAGGTGGAGACCAATATAGCGAGGGTCAAAGAGGACAGGGAGATAGTGGCATCCACAGAAGACAAGATAAACCGCCTCAATACATTCCTCATCGAGAATATAGGAAATAAAATGAAGCTGCTGAAAGAGGATATGGTTACCATAGATTATGCCAGGGAGAAGGTGGAGCAGTTTAATAAACTGGCGGAGGAGACGGAGAAAAGGTTCGAGAAATTCTATCAGGATTTGAAAATCGCAGATGAAGTCGAGGAAAAGATAAAGAAGATAGGAGAGATTTATGAGGTATCGAGGAATCAGCTCGATGACCTTACAAGAAAGAGACTTTTGGTGGAGCAGGTCGAGAAAAAGGTCAATGATTTAAGCTCTACCATTATCAGCCTCGATGTAAAGATGGAGAGCCAACTGCAGAGAAAGTCGCTTATCGAGAAACTGGAGAAAAAGCTGGACGGGCTCAATTACTTTATCGAGGATGCAAATATAAAGGCGGATAAGATTTCAAAGAAGGTCGAATTCCTCGAGAGCGTTGATAAGAAGATGGAGGATTTAAAGGGGTTGGTAAAGTTAGTGGAGGAAAAGATACTCGATACTACGAAGGAGAAATCAGCAATAGATGCACAGGAAAAGAGGATAAATAACCTTACATCGAAATTGAGCATACTGGAGGGCGGCGCTGCCACAAAGCTGAGAGAGCTTCAGGATGGCAAGGAGGAGATGGAGAGGATGCTGAAGATGAAGGACAGCCTCGCCGTGATTATAGAAGATACGGATAGGAGGCTTTCGGATATAAACAAGAGGTCCGACGATGTAAAGAAGACAGAGGATAAATTGTCGCAGCTTATATCTTCTGTCTCGGATATAGAAAAAAGGATGGTAATGATTAAGGAAGAGGAGGAGTTTATCGTAGAGGCGGAGAAGAAGATAGATTATCTCTCCTCTTTGTTCGGGAATATAGACAGCAGAATGTTAAAGGTGGCAGAAGAGGAGAATCTGGTTAAAAGGACGCAGGAGGATCTGGCTGCACTCGATGCCCATATTCAGGATATTAAGAACGAGGCGAAGAAGATAGAGAAGGAGAAAGAGGGGTTTAAGGAGATAAGCGAAAAGATAGATAAACTCAACTCCATCATGGGAGAGGCCGAGGGGAAGATCGAGCAGCTGAACAACAGGATGACACTTATTAACAAAACAGAAAAGAGATTGAACGATTTAAGCATTATGGCGGATGATGTAAAGGCGAAGATCAAGGCGCTTTCCGAGGAGGAGAGGGTAATCGGCAGGGCAGGGGAGCAGATTGCAGAGCTAAGATTCCTTTTGAGCGAGGTGGAGAGGAAGGTAGGGGAGTTGAAGGTAAAGGAGAGGGAGGAATAAATAGAACACGGATAACGCAGATTGAACTGATTTCCGCGGATAAAACAAGGATAGGGCTGAAAAAACTCTTAATCTTAACTAATCTGCGTAAATCTGTAAAATCTGCGTCATCTGCGT
>JACQEW010000276.1 GCA_016200365.1 Nitrospinota bacterium | reverse complement strand
AGATATACCTGCTGCATTTATTGCAAGCCAGTTTTTTCTGGATATTGGAAGAAGGGTTATAAAAAAGGAGACCGAAAATTCTGCGGATAAATATCCTGCGGTTTATTACAGATTTCTATTCAGGTCTGTATTTTTTGCAGGCTTTGTTATAGCCCCTGCCGGCATATATCTCCTCGTCGGCTGGCCCGGGTGGGAGCAGATGTATTGGACGGAACGGGTCGAAAAACCTCTCTTTCATCTTTATAATGCGATGCTCTATCCGTTATTTATTATGGCTATCGTCTTATGGTGGCTGATTACAGGCAAAGAAAAATATTTAAGACCTGCTTATATATCTCTCCTTCTCGCAGTTTCTCTCCTGGTGCTTTTAAACTACCCTGCCTTTATACTCGTCGGAACATATCAGCAATACCATTTTAACAGGGACAGCATGGAAGTGGCGTGGAAGAACCCCTACGACTTTGGCACAGGATGGCTTATTGTCATGGCATATTTTACAGTCTCCTTTCTGTATCTTTTTTTCAAGATACGGAATGAGAATTCTAAATATTGACAGCTTCGGATTTTATATCGAAAAATGGCAATGTCTATTTTATTTACGGCTGCACACATAGGCACTATGGAGATTCCAAATCGCATGATCCGCGCTGCTTCCCATGAGGGTCTGGCGGATGAGAGGGGAAGACCAACGGATGAGCAATTCCGGTTCTATAAAGGCTTTGTGGACGGAGGTATAGGTCTCATCATTACCGGATACGCCGGAGTTATGCAGTCCGGGAAGAGTGCGCTTTTTAATATGACAATGATTGATTCAGACGAACTTATCCCGTCGCACAGCAGACTCGTTGATGCCATTCATCAAATAGGAGGAAAAATTTTATTGCAGGTAGCCCATTGCGGCCGTCAAACATGGTCGAGCGAAACGGGAGAGCCGTTATTGGCTCCGTCGGCAATTTCATGCGGTTTTTACCGGGAGATGCCAAAGGAGATGACAGATGATGACATCTCCAATGTAGTGGAAAGTTTTGCGAAGGCATCCTCTCGTGCGAAAAAGGCAGGATATGACGGCGTCGAGATTCACGGGGCTCACGGTTATCTGCTTTCTACATTTTTGTCGCTGCATTCAAACAGGAGAAGCGATAAATGGGGCGGGAGTCTTGAAAATAGATTCAGGATTATAGGCAAAGTTTTAAGAGCCGTGAGGGAAACCGTCGGCAAAGATTATCCTGTCTCGATAAAGCTTAATACCTACGAGAATGCACCTCATGGGACAAGTCCCGAAGAATGCGTGCTTACGGCAAAAATGGTCGAAGACGCAGGATGCTGCGATGCCGTAGAATTAAGCTGCGGCACGAACGAGGGCGGATTTGTTATGGCACGAGGCGGGTTTCCGTCCGATGCCATCTTCAATTATATGCGGCCTTACTGCACATATAGCCACACAGCCAAGCTCTTTTTAAAGACCTTCGCAGTGCCCTTTATCAAGAAAAGACAGCCGCCATTTACGGAAGGGTATAATCTTGCCGCTGCAGCGATGGTGAAAGACGCAATTTCGCTGCCTGTTATTACTGTGGGCGGGATGCGCTCTAAGAAATTTATTGAGGAGGCCATAGCAACCGGCAAGACAGATTTTGTGTCTCTTGCAAGACCTCTCATCTGTGAGCCGGACCTTCCTAACAAATTCAGAGCAGGGATAAGTGCGGCTGCGTTGTGCAAAAACTGCAATGAGTGCGTCGTTGCATCCGATACGAGACATATCCGGTGCTACAGAAAATAGTCTAAAATTTATTGATATTTAAAATAATGGAGGTTTTATGGGAGTTATAATGCAGGCATTTTACTGGGACTGCCCAAAACTGGAGAACAAGGAGCATCAATGGTGGGAGCATGTTAAGAGCAAGGTTCCATCGTTAAGCGAGGTTGGCTTTACCGCCCTCTGGCTGCCGCCTGTAAGCAAAGCTGCTGATAACACATCAATGGGATATGACCCATACGATTATTACGACTTGGGCAACCTGAATCAAAAAGGAGCGATAAAGACATGGTTTGGCTCTAAAAATGAATTGATTGGTCTTATACGGGTTGTCCATAAAAACAACATGCATGTTTATGCCGACCTCGTTATAAACCATAATAGCGGTGCAGATTACCAGGAAGTAAATCAGGTTGACAAGCAAAAGAGATGGACAAGGTTTATTCCTAAGAGCAAAAAGTTCAGGCGAAATTGGAAGTGTTTCCATCCCTCGATGTACGAGATGTGGGATAAAGAGACATTCGGAGATATGCCAGATCTCTGCCATAGAAATCCTTATGTGTATACCGAATTGATAGAGTATGCAAGATGGTTGATTGAGGAGATAGGGTTTGACGGCTTCAGGTATGATTGCGTTAAAGGGTATGGAGGGTGGATGGTTCGCTCTATACAGGAACTGAGATGCATCAAAAACAAAAAAAGCTATAAACCTTATAGTGTCGGCGAATGCTGGGACAGTGAGCGCCGTATTGAAGACTGGCTTGACGAGACAAATGCGTGGTCGGACAATCCTGTGGGCGCCTTTGATTTCCCGCTGAGATACAGGTTAAAGGATTTATGTGACTCCTATGGATACAGCTTAAGAAACCTTGCAGAGAGGGGAACTCTCGCAAAGGACCGACCCTTTGAGGCAGTAACTTTTGTCGAAAACCATGATGTGGTGCGGGACAACCCTATAATAAGCGATAAGATGCTGGCTTACGCCTTTATCCTGACACATGAAGGGTATCCATGTATATTCTGGCAAGACTATTATAACTGGGGGCTTGGACAGGAGGGGTATAAAAGCGGCATTGCCGAGCTTGTCAGAATACATGAAGGACATGCAGGCGGAGCTGCCTCGGTTCTATATGTTGATGATAATCTTTATATTATGCAGAGAGAGGGGTGTGGTGAGCAAAGGGGGCTGATCTTTGTGATGAATAATCGGGGAGATGGATGGAATGGGAAATGGGTTCAGACAAAATTTAAAGATACGAAATTCGTTCCTGCGGCATGGAGAGGACGGTATGATGCCGGGATTCCACAGGAGCAATGGTCAAACGAATACGGCTGGGCAGAATTCTTGGCTCCGCCGAGAGGCTACGCAGTTTATTTGCCACAGGTATGAATGATTGACTGATAAGGGCAACAGAAGACGGCTAATTTTAGGAGCTTAAAAGATGCTGGAATTGGCAAGAGAATTGATGATTGAACTTAAATGACAGAATAAAACTGTTTGTAAATCGAAAAGGAGGGGTTTATGAATCAAGATGACCTGTCTCAGATGAGCGAGAATATCATACAGAGCATGACATCGGGGCTTATGCTCATAGAGGGCAGGGACTATACAATTGTAAAGTTCAATAAGGCGATGGAGACTATTCATGGAATACCTGCAGAAAAGGCGATAGGAAAAAGGATTGAGGAGGTGTTCTCCCATATTGACGGCATTCCTTTTGATTTCTTTTATATGCTTATGCAAAATCTTGGAAGTCTCCCAAGGACAAAGTTCAGGCTTGTAGATAGGGGCGAAGTAATACACAGATACATAAAGGGTGATACCTGTTTCAACCTGGACGGAAAGCCGGTCGGCTATATGGTTATAGTGGATGATATTACCGAGACTGAGTTTGTCAAGGAGAGCTTCGGTAAATATGTAGCAAGGCAGGTAGTAGAGAAGATATTATCAGGAAAGGGGCAGATAAAACTTCAAGGGGAGAGGCAGCATGTAACGGTACTCTTTGCCGATGTAAGGGGATTTACCAAGCTCGCAGAGAATATGGAGCCGGAGAATGTGGTTGCGCTCCTGAATAAATATTTCAACATGGTGGTGGATATAATCTTTAAGTATGAGGGCGTCCTCGATAAATTCATCGGCGATAATGTCATGGCGGTCTTCGGCGCCCCGATAAAATCGGATAACGACGAGGAAAGGGCTGTCAGTGCGGCAATAGAGATACAGTCCGGGATAGAAAAATTTAACATCGCAAGAAAATCTGACGGCGAAGAGCCTATCTTTGTAGGTATCGGAATAAACACAGGGGAGGCAGTGGTCGGGAATATAGGCTCTGAAAAAAGGATGGATTACACTGTCATAGGAGATACGGTAAATGTAGCAGATAGAATTCAGTCATCGGCGCTTGGAGGGGAGATTCTCATATCCTCTGTAACTTATGAAAAGGTTAGGGATAAATTTAATTGCAGCGAGCTTCCTGCGATAAAAGTCAAGGGCAGACGAAACCCTGTCCATATTTTTAAAGTTGTAGGAGTAGCAAATTCGTGATTCAGGGACAAAAAAGAAAGATTAAGGAGAATGGAGAAAAGGGAGAAAAGGAGAAAAAAGAATCTGACTTATTATCTCTCCATTTCTCCATCTTCTTCCCCCTTTCTCCTTATATGTTTTTTATAATTCCCTTCTTCATTAATCCCCCCCTTTCACCTTTTAATTCTTAAATGGAAATGTTATCATAAACAAAATAGTTAATTATATGGAGGGAAAAGGTATGGAATCTCAAAAGGTAACGGTTTATACGGAGAAGTTTATGATTGTAGGCGAGATGGCTATAATAAGAAAGGGCTACAGGAAGAGGCTCTCGGATTTTTTAAATGACAGGGATATTCAGTTCATCCCCATTTTGAAGGCAAAGCTGTCTCCAATTGATATGAAGAGGGACGCCCCAGAGGTGGATACGCTCATCTTAAATAAAAATGAGATAGTGATGGTTGTGCCTGAGAAGGGATTTGAGGTGTAAAGATATTCACCACAAAGACACAAAGAACACATAAGAATTTACAATTTACAATTTACAATTTTAGATTTTTAAATCGTAAATCGTAAATCCCAAATCGTAAATTTTTTCCTTTGTGTCCTTTGTGCCTTTGTGGTTAAAGTTTTTTATGGAGATTGGAATAGTTTATCTTGTCGGCGCCGGTCCCGGCGACCCTGGACTCCTTACACTCAAGGGGAAAAGGTGCATCGAAAAGGCGGATGTAATCGTATATGACCATCTGGTAAATGATAAATTGTTAGAATTTGCAAAGGACGGAGCTGAGAAGATATATGTGGGGAAGATAGCCGGCAAGCATTCCAAGCCGCAGGAAGAGATAAATGCCTTGCTCGTAAGCAAGGCAAAAGAGAGAAAGGTTGTAGCGCGGCTTAAAGGCGGCGACCCTTTTATATTCGGGAGGGGCGGAGAGGAGGCGATGGAGTTGTCGGATAATGGCATACCCTTTGAGGTAGTGCCAGGCGTCTCCGCTGCCACTTCAGTCCCTGCTTATGCAGGTATACCCCTTACCCACAGGGATTTTAACTCTTCCATCGCGTTTATTACTGGACATGAAGACACCTCGAAGGGCGGGTCAAAGATTGAGTGGGACACTATTTCTACCTGCATTGAAAATCTGATATTCTTTATGGGGGTGAAGAACCTGCCCAATATTGTAAAAAATCTGATCGAGCATGGAAGATCCCCTGACACACCAATAGCAGTTATAAAATGGGGGACGACGCCGTTACAGGAAACGGTTGTAGGAGATTTGAAAAACATTGTGGAAAGGGTTAAAGAAAGAGAGATAAAACCGCCTGCCATAATCGTTGTTGGAGGAGTGGTGGCATTAAGAGAGAAACTGAGCTGGTTTGAGAAAAAACCGCTCTTTGGCAAGAGGATACTAATAACAAGGCAAAAGGCGCAGGCAGAGGATTTTGTAAAACTTATCGAGGATGCAGGCGCTATTCCTGTAGAATTCCCCGTTATAGAGACTGTCCCTCCTGATTCATGGGATGCCCTGGATAATTCCATTAAGAGACTTGACAGCTATAAGTGGATAATATTTACCAGCGCGAACAGCGTAAGATTTTTTATGGAGAGGCTCAAATTTAATGGTAAGGATATAAGAGAGCTTAAAGGGATAAAGATATGTGCGATAGGACCAAAGACTGCATCATCGGTGGAGTCGCTTGGAATAAAGGTTGATAGTATGCCGGAGGAATATATTGCCGAGGGTGTTATAGAAGAGATGATTAAGATAGGGATTAAGGGGGAGAAGATGCTTTTGCCGAGGGCAGCGGTGGCAAGGGATATTTTGCCGGAGGAGCTAAAGAAAATGGGGGCTGATGTAGATGTGGCGGATGCCTATAAAACAATTAAGCCTGTTGAAAGGGTGGATGATATAAAAGAAATGTTGCGAAAGGGTGAGATAGATGTAATAACCTTTACATCATCTTCTACAGTAAAAAATTTTATGTCCTGCTTCAAGCTCCCCACTCCCCTCCTTCGTAAGGAGGGGATTAAGGGGAGGTCGGGTTTTGGTAAAGGAGATGATATTGAAATACTTAATGGTGTAATAATTGCCAGTATAGGACCTGTTACTGCAAAGACTGTCGAGGAGTTCGGATTTAAGTCCGATATTGTGGCGGATGAATATACGATAGAGAGGTTTGTTGAAAAGATAATCGAATATTTTGGGAGGGGAAAAAATGGATAAAAAAGAAGCGCCTGTAGCCGGGGAATTAATGCTTGAGATTAATCAGTTAATAGAAGGCGGGGTTTATAGTAATGCGGCCAATATTATTCATAATAAGAATGAATTTATACTTGATTTTGCCATTGTCCTTCCGGGTAAAAATGCGGCAAGGGTTCAATCCAGAATTATCACAAACCCTGTCCATGCAAAACAATTAATGTTAGCCCTTCAAAACAATATCTCTAAGTATGAGCAATCTTTTGGCGAGATAAAAATAGAGGCAATGCAGCCAATATTAAAAGCGCCAGAAACAGTGCATTAAAATCAGGGGTTAGCGGTTAGCGATTAGCGATAAGACAGCGATTAGCGTTTAGCGTATAGGGGTTAGTTACTATACGCTAAACGCTATACGCTATTTTAGGGAGGCAAAATGGGATTTCCGATTATACGAATGAGAAGATTGAGGCAAAATGAGAACTTCAGGAGGATGGTCAGAGAGACTTCTCTTTCTGTGGACAACCTGATTTATCCACTCTTTGTTACATTCGGCAAGGGCGTGAAGGATGAGATAAATGCAATGCCGGGTACGGCTCGTTTTTCCATAGATATGCTCTCCAGGGAAGTTAAAGAGATAAGAAATCTCGGAGTCCCTGCCGTCATACTCTTTGGCATACCCGAGGAAAAAGATGATGTGGGGTCGGCGGCATATAATCCCGACGGAATTGTCCAGAGGGCAGTGAAGGAGATAAAATCCGCAGCCCCTGATTTGATAGTTATAACAGATGTATGTATTGATGAATATACGACCCACGGACACTGCGGGGTGGTAAGAGGGAATGAGGTGTTGAATGACCCGACACTCGAGCTTCTCTCGAAGATGGCGCTGACCCATGCCAGGTCAGGCGCCGATATGGTGGCGCCCTCAGATATGATGGACGGAAGGGTTGCTGCAATAAGAAAGACACTGGATGAAAAGGGTTTTAGCGATATACCGATTATGGCTTATTCCGCCAAATATGCCTCCGCATTTTATGGTCCTTTCAGAGAGGCATGCGATTCTTCGCCTAAATTCGGCGACAGAAAATCATATCAGATGGACCCGGGGAACAGTGACGAGGCGATACGGGAGGTTGCTCTCGATATTGAAGAGGGTGCGGACATTATCATGGTAAAACCTGCAATGGCTTATCTCGATATTGTCAGAAGGGTGAAGGATGAATTTAAGATACCTGTGGCTGCATACAATGTAAGCGGCGAATACTCTATGGTTAAGGCTGCTGCTGAAAAGGGCTGGATAGATGAAGAGAAAATCATGATGGAGATACTCACAAATATTAAAAGGGCTGGTGCAGATATGATTCTGACATATTTTGCCAAAGAGGCTGCAAAGATTTTAAATAAATGAGAGGACAGACTTAAATCTTCCCCCTTACCCCTTTTATTAAAGGAGGTAAGGGGATTTATTGGTGAAGCAAAGGCAAGACTATTTCTTTTTTGGTGATTCTTTTTCCGAATGGTATTTGCTGAATATCTCGTTGTCCATTGTAGCCGCCGTAAACTCTATTGCCTCTTTCACATTTTGTTTAATCTTCGGGAAGACATCGTAGCCGAGAGCTGCATCCATTACATTATCTATGGCATTAGTCTGGGCGAAATCTATTGCCTTTTTTACATCCTTTTTAACCATCCCCAGCATTATACTCAAACTGATTATAGATATCACCCCTAATGTTACACCCCAAGTCAATGCCTTTACAAAAGATTCCGCTATAATCTGCCCATATCCCTTTTCCATAATTAAGCCCTCCCTAAAAAGTTAAGAGTTAAGAGTTAAAAGTTAAGAATTAAATAGATTCCATTAACTCTTCATTCTTCATTCTTCATTCTTCACTCTTTCACACCTCCTTTCTTTTTTTAAGTCTGTGTGGGTCTGCGGCTGAATATCTCGAGACTGCTGAAAAAATAGGGAATTTCGTAAGAAGCGGTTTCGGGAGAATCCGAGCCGTGGACAGAGTTTTTCTCTATATCAATTGCAAACTCCTTTCTGATTGTCCCCGATGTTGCGTCCTTAGGATTCGTCGCACCCATCAAATCACGCCACTTTTTAATAGCATTCTCTCCCTCAAGAACCGCTGAGACTACAACCCCTGAAGACATATATGCTGTAAGGCTCTCAAAAAAAGGTCTCTGGGCATGAACCTTATAAAATCCCTCGGCCTCTCCTTTTGTTATGTGCAGCATCTTCAATGCAACAACCTTCAAGTCGTTATTTTCAATATTATCCAGAATTTTTCCTGTAAATCCCCTTTCCACTGCATCAGGTTTGATTATTGCCAGTGTCCTCTCCATAAATCTCCTTTCATCCAAAAAAATTTTTAATGACAGGTATTGCTGTGGAGATTATAATAACTTAAATTAATTTTGATGTCAAAAGATTCGCAGGGGGAAAATGATTAACAGGATTCAGGGGACGGATGGGGTGAGGAGGGAGGTCAGGGTGTCAACCGACCATTCAGTAAAAGGGATGCCGCCACTTCAGGCTTTTATCGAGAAGAACTGCATTACAGAGGAGTTTATGGAGCTTTACACCTTCTGTCATGTAAGCGAT
>JACQEW010000275.1 GCA_016200365.1 Nitrospinota bacterium | reverse complement strand
TATACGAATCTATCTTCGCTTATGGAGATAATAGAAAAGGAGCTTGAAGAATATAGATAAGCCATAAAAAACTTGACACTCTATGTATCAAGATGTTAAAAAAATAATCAGGGAGCAAATAAATCCCCACACCTTTCAGCAAGGTATTGACCATGCTGAAAGGGATTTTACACTGTGGCAATTCTGTAGCAAGCTGCAAGGTATTTAAAGGTGTGGGGATAAACCGCAGTAATTTAGGAGATTTTATGGCAAGGTCAAATAGCAAGCATAAAAGGATGCAGCATAAAGCAAGAGTAAAGGCTAAGAAACTGGCAGAAAAAAGAAAAAAGGCTATTAAAGAAGCTAAAGCCAAATCTGCAGTCACAGCCAAATAAGAAGAGAACAGAGAATAGAAGATAGAAAAAAGATGCTGACTTATTATTATCTTCTACCTTCTATCCTCTATCTTTTATTTATTCGTGTGATTCGTCCATTCGTGTAGTTCGTGTTAATACCTTTTCTGATTTATTCGAGTTAGGGGGAGGGAATCTTTTCTAAATGGAGTTTTTTAATCCTGAAAAAATAAGCAAAGGTGCTTCAAAGTTAGTTTATTCGTGGTTATTCTTTGCTGTCTCCACTTTGATTTTTGCAGGTATATTCGCCTTTCTGCTAGCAATGTCGAGAACACCCTTTATTCAGGATCTCATGCCTGCAAAAAATTATTTGTATACCGCCCTTGTCATCCATGTCATTCTGTCTGTTGTTATATGGTTTTTAGCATTTGAAGGTGTCCTCTGGATAGTGTCAATCGCTGTCTTTCCCAGTTTAAACCCCCCGATAGAACCGTTCGAGGGCAGGCATGCAGGGAAAGGTTTAAAGGGAGAGTTATTCAGTATTCCATTGGGATGGCTCGGCTTCATGCTCTCTGCATCAGGCACCATTCTTCTGATTATCGCAGGTTTAAAGGCATGGGGTGAGCCTCTGCTGGCAAACTATATACCTGTCCTTACACACCCTGTTTTTTATACAGGATTAATTTTATTTGCATCGGGTATTTTTTTGACCATACTGAATACGCTGCTCTCCATTATAAAAAATGCCGGAAGGAGCGGCGGACAGTATTTTTTGACCCCTGTTCCTTTTATACTGACACTTGCAGGACTAACTGTCCTGATTGCAATATCCTGCTTTGTGCTCGCCTATAATTTTTTACCGTCTACCCTCAATATCAATATGTATTTTGAGAGACTCTTCTGGGGAGGGGGACATATACTCCAGTTTTCCAATACCTTCGGCATGATTTGCGCATGGATACTCCTAACACAGATTACTTTGCATAAATCTCCGATGCCTGACCGCCCTGCAATGCTCTTTGCATTAATCTCTTTCGCATTTACATTGCCCGCCCCTTTCTTTTATTTTTTGTTTGATATATTGAGCGTTGATTTAAGGGAATGGTTCACCCTCCTCATGCAGTTCGGCTTAGGACCCCTTGCAGTCGCCTTTGCCATCTCTATCATTTTAGCCACAAATATTTTTAAAGACGATGAAAGCACTGTGGCGATATTGAAGAGATTACCATGGGGCGACCCGGGATTTTCTTCGCTGATTTTATCAATTATTGTATTCTCGACAGGGGGGATTTTATCTCTTGCAATTAAGGGTATTGATGTTAAGATTCCATCCCATTATCATGGAGTTATCGGAGGCGTTACCCTGTCATTCATGGGGCTGTCTTACCATATCCTGCCGTTATTAAACAGAAAAATTCCCGATTCCATGATGGCAAAAATACAGCCCTATCTTTACGGCATAGGGCAGATGCTGTTCATACTCGGTATGTTCTGGGCAGGGACCCACGGTGTGCCGAGGAAGACCTACGGCGAGGCGCAGAATCTCGATGATTTTGTAAAAATGGCAGGGATGGCTATAATGGGCTTCGGAGGGCTTATTGCTATTTCAGGCGGCGCTACTTATGTGCTGAATATATTAATCCCGCTTTTGAAAAGAACAAAGACTTGATTTCACCGCAGAGACTCAGAGACACAGAGAAAAACAAGAAGCAAGAAGTAAGAAGCCAGAAGCAAGATTTTTTTTCTTGCCTCTTGCATCTTGCCTCTTTTTTAATCTTTTTTTCTTTCTCTGTGTCTCTGCGTCTCTGCGGTTATTTTTTTTCTGGGGGTTAAATGAATAAGGCTCAGAAACTATTGCTGATTATAGAAGGATGGGGGAATAGGATATTCACTCCTAAATATAACCCATTCTATTACCTTGGGGCAATTGCCCTATTTTTAATGTGGGTATTGCTTTTCACAGGACTCTACCTCTTTCTGTTCTATGAGATAAGTGTTGAGGGTGCGTATAAATCGGTTCAGTATATAACAGAGGGGCAGCGCTTCTACGGCGGTATTATAAGAAGCCTCCACCGCTATACTGCCGACGGGCTGATACTCGCCATGCTCCTCCATACCCTGCGTGAATTTATCCTCGGCAGATACAAGAATGGACGATGGGTAGCATGGGTTTCAGGGGTATCCATCCTTCTCTTTACATGGTTTTCGGGTGTCATCGGGTACTGGCTGGTATGGGATGAGAGGGCTCAGGCGATTGCCATAATAACATCTGAGATTGTTGATTTTATACCTATATTAAGCGAGCCCCTCTCTCTCGCCTTTATGAACAACAGCACCGTTACAAATCTCTTCTTTTTTGTTATTCTATTTTTACACATCGTTATACCTGTCTTATTGTTTCTCGGCATCTGGATTCACTATTTCAGGATATCCCGTCCTGTAATCAACCCATACCGATGGGTATCCGCTGCCATTGTATTTGTTCTGCTTATCCTCTCCGTATTAAAACCGGTATCGAGCGCACCTGCGGCAGATTTACATAAAATTATTCCCTCAGTCCCAATAGACTGGTTTTTCCTGTTTCTCTATCCCTTGATGGCTGCCATCCCTTCATGGGCATCGTTAATAACTATCATCTCTTTTTCGGCACTATTTATAAGCATCCCATGGATTACAAAACTTGACGGAGCGAAACCATCGCGGAAAAAGGCTGAAATCGTCCCTGAGGATTGTGTAGGCTGCACATTATGCTACATGGATTGCCCCTACGAGGCTGTATACATGAAATCAAAAGGAGACAAGCCTGTGGCAGAAGTGGTTCCATCGAGATGCGTAAGCTGCGGTATATGTATCGGCTCTTGCAGCTTCAATGCAGTTAATATGGGACAGTGGACAGACAAAGGTATAAAGGAAAATATATCCCGGCTTTTATCACCATCTTCTCCCCCCCCTTTATTAAAGGGGGGGACGGGGGGGTTACCAAATATTTTAGGATTTGTCTGTGAAAAGAGTGTGAGAGTGGATGGATTATTAGATTCAGGTACTACTATTAAAGGTATACCAAATGTCAAAATTCTTAGCCTCCCATGTATCGGTATAATCCATCCCTCGATAATAGAATATTCCCTCGATTCAGGTGCAGAGGGTGTTATTATATGCGGATGTAAAATTGGAGACTGCAATTATCGTGAAGGGAATATCTGGCTGCAGTCAAGACTGAGCGGTGAAAGGGACCCCTCTTTAAAATCCGAAATCCGACGACCCATCCACCGGATAGGTGCCCCTAAATCCGAAATCTCTAAGGTCAGGACTTGCTGGCTCTCTGCCTCTGAGACGGAAAAGTTTGTTGAAGAGGTTAATCTTTTCAATACCGAGCTTAGAGAGGGGCATATCAAACCGTCCCCAGTTAAACCTGCTTTAACAATCCCGGCATTCCTTTCCCTTTTACTGCCGGCAGTTTTAGTTCTGATTTTTTCAAGCCTTTCCTATCCCTTTTTTAAAAGTGATAAGGCGATGTTAAAAATAGGCTTTAAACACACAAGCCCTAAAATACATGACTGCACAGACGAAGAGGTAAGGGCATATCAGGAAAAAATGAGAATGGGGCTTATCCACATGACAAAGAAAAAGGGAGAAGAAAAAGACTGCGGAAAGAGAGAGAGATTCCCGGTATACCTCGAATTATACATTGATGATGTTAAAATATTATCGGAAACCTATAAACCAACAGGGCTTAGGAAAGATGGGGCGGTATTCTATTACAATAAATTTATTGTTGAACCGGGCAGCCGCACCATATCAATTAAAATGAGAGATTCCGAAAAGGAAGGGGAATTCAATTACACCTTCAAAGAGGAAATCGAGCTTAAAACGAGCCATGTAGTCTCCATAGACTTTGACAGAAGGAAGAAGATGTTTTTTAAGAGAGAGGGTTAAAATCACAGGTATTTCCACTCCTCTATGAAAATCCTTTTTTATGTTTGGCCGGGAGAAACCCCGCACAGGAATGGAATACCATGTATCCCCCAAAGGCACACTCCAGCAATCCTTAAACTGCTGAATTCCGGCAATGATTAATATCATCGGGGGGGTGCTGAGCGCAACGGAACCCGTTATTGTTGTTGTGATTGTCTGGTTTATTGTTATTACGATTGGATGGGCGGACATTGTTCGTATTATTGTTCCACGACCCACCCCGCTACTGTCGGCAATTTATAATTCAAATACCAGAGACCCTGAATAGTGATACTCCCTCCATTCGGGAACCAACCCTTTTCTCACAGGGTTATTCAAAACATACATAACTACCTTTTCAATATCTTCTTCCTTTCTCAGAAAATGGTCATAGAAACTTGCCTGCCACAGCTTCCCCTTTATTCCAAACTTCCATGCTGTCCGTGTAGTTCTTCCCTTATATTCGCCCACAAATTCAACAATATCCTTCTTAACTCCTGGAGATATTACAAGGTGCAGGTGGTTTGCATGAAACAATATGCAAATACAGGCAATTCGTATGACGCAGCATCATTTTTAAGCTGTTCTATGCAGGCTGCGGTCAATTCCCTGTTTTTAAAGGGCGGGATAGCATTCCAATTATTACGGCGATTTGTGCAGATAGTTATTGAAGATATGACTCCATCAGAGGCATATATATCTCTGTCCAACCGAATCTTTTTGTGGAATTTATACATGTTTTGCGGGGGATAAACCCCCGCTCTACGATTTAATTATTGTGGGGCAACGCTACATTATATATCTGTAGCGCCGACATTTATTGTCGGTTGTAGTCGGGGGATAAACCCCCGCGCTACATTATAAAAAATTCGCAGAGGGTAAAAGTGTAAAAGAGCAAAGAGTAACTTTTTTACTGAACACAACGGAAGCCGATAAAGCCGTAGCGATAGTCTGGTCC
>JACQEW010000014.1 GCA_016200365.1 Nitrospinota bacterium | reverse complement strand
TAAATCTCAAAAAAGACGAGGTCCTTTCCCTGTGCAATATAAAAACAGGACAGAGTATATTTTCCTTAAGATTAGATGATATTTATAAGCGGCTAAAGGGGCATCCATGGATAAGGGATGCTGTAGTAAAAAAAGAGCTGCCGGATAAATTGAGCATAAAAATAAGCGAAAGGGTTCCTGCTGCGGTTCTTAAATCCAAAGGCATTTACCTTGTGGATAACGAAGGTGTGATATTAACCGAATTAAAGGGAGATGCCGAAATTGAATTACCTGTGATTATCGAGCCGGAGACCTTCGCATATAAAGAAGGCGGGAGGGTTAATTCCGAAGAGGTCTTAAGCAGTATAGGTATAGCGGAGAGGGTTAAGAAAGCCGGGTCTGTATTTAACGGTTTACCGCTCGATGGTGAGATATTCAGGATCGAGCCTATAAGCATTAACAGGGTCAAGCTCTATCATGGAGATGGAGAGGAATATATTATTATAAACAGCGATAACATGGATAAAAATTTTAAGAATCTCCAGATGGCAATGAAGCGGTTGAAGGAGGATACCGCTCCTTTCCATGCTGACGGGAGGGAGCTGGATTATATAGACCTGTCCTACAGGGATAAGGTGATTGTAAAAATGAAGAGTGAAAAGTGAAGAGTGAAGAGTTAAAAGTCAAACGGATTACATTAACTCTTCATTCTTAACTCTTAACTCTTAATTCTTTGAAAGGAGGTGATATGAAATGCCTAAGAGTGAGGATATAATTGCAGGACTCGATATTGGAACCACAAAGATATGCTGCATAATCGGCGAGGTGAGGGATGAAAAAGAGATAGATATAATAGGTATAGGCTCCCATCCGTCGAGGGGTTTGAGAAAAGGGGTGGTTGTAAATATCGAGAGCACGGTGGAGTCAATAAAGGGCGCTGTGGAAGAGGCGGAGCTGATGGCAGGCTGCGAGATTGATTCTGTCTATGTGGGTATAGCCGGAGGGCATATCAAGGGATTCAACAGCCATGGCGTGATAGCTGTGAAAAATAAAGAGGTTACACAGCCTGATATTAACAGAGTTCTCGATGCTGCACAGGCGGTAGCGATACCTCCTGACAGAGAGTTAATACATATCATTCCGCAGGAGTTTATCCTCGATGAGCAGGAGGGGATTAGAGAGCCTCTCGGCATGACAGGGGTAAGACTCGAGGCAAAGGTGCATATTGTTACCGGTGCAGTGACCTCTGCACAGAATATTATAAGGAGCGTTAATAAGGCAGGACTCGATGTAAAGGATATAGTGCTTGAGCAGCTTGCATCCAGCGATGCGGTGCTGGACAGGGATGAGAAGGAGCTTGGCGTTGCGCTGGTGGATATAGGCGGCGGGACATCGGATTTGGCCATATTTTTTGAGGAGGGGATAAAGCATACTTCGGTTCTTGCCATAGGAGGAAATCATCTTACCAATGATATTGCCATAGGGCTCAGAACTCCTCAGGTGGAAGCCGAAAAGATAAAAAAGACTTACGGCTGCGCCATGACCGCCCTTGTGAAAAAAGATGAGACCATTGAAGTGCCGAGCACAGGCGGAAGGGAGCCGAGGGTGCTTTCCCGTCAGATATTAAGCGAGATAATCGAGCCGAGGCTGGAGGAAATTTTTAATCTTATAAAGAGAGAAATAAGCATAAGCGGCTACTCTGATCTCATTGCATCGGGTTTGGTCCTTACCGGCGGCTCTGCTATCATGGATGGTATGACCGACATGGCGGAGAAGATATTCAAATTGCCTGTGAGAAGGGGGTTTCCTAAGGGAATCGGCGGATTGGTTGATGTTGTGAACAGTCCGATGTATGCCACAGGTGTGGGGCTTATCCTCTTTGGTTTAAAAAATCGCCAGCATGGAAAAAAGCCGAGATTGACGGACAGAAACCTTTTCGACAAGATATTTAACCGCATGAAGGGATGGGTGGAGGACTTTTTTTAATCCCCCTATTTCCCCCTTTATGAAAGGGGGATTAAAGGGGGATTTTTTGGGAGGGATTTATATGACCTTTGAATTATCGGAAGAATTTAATCATTCGGCAAAGCTTAAAGTTGTGGGAGTCGGCGGCGGCGGCGGCAACGCAGTCAGCACCATGATGTCGTCGAGACTGGAAGGGGTGGAATTCATATCGGTCAATACCGATGCCCAGGTATTAAAGACCTCCCCTGTACCTGTGAAGCTTCAGATAGGGACCGAGCTGACGAGGGGTCTCGGTGCGGGCAGCAACCCGGAGGTGGGGAAAAAGGCTGCTCTGGAGAGCGCCGAGCAGATTGCAGATTTGCTGGAAGATGCGGATATGGTTTTCATAACCGCGGGAATGGGCGGCGGAACAGGAACCGGCGCAGCCCCTATAATAGCAAAGATTGCAAAGGATAAAGGTGCATTAACCGTAGGAGTGGTTACTAAACCGTTCAGTTTTGAAGGGAAAAGGAGGCTGGCTCAGGCAGAGGCAGGACTGAGAGATCTGAGGGAAAATGTTGATACGCTTATTACGATACCGAATGACAGGCTGATAAGCGTGGCTCCGAAAAACACCTCATTGAAGGATGCCTTCAGGATAGCAGATGAGGTTTTAAGGCAGTCGGTAAAGGGTATATCGGAATTGATTACAATGCCCTGCCTTGTTAATCTCGACTTCGCCGATGTAAAGACAATCATGACAGGCATGGGACAGGCTCTTATGGGGACAGGTATCGGTAAAGGAGAGAACAAGGCGGTCGAGGCGGCTCAGAATGCTGTTTCAAGTCCGCTTCTGGAGGAGTCTTCCATAGACGGGGCAAGGGGTGTATTGATAAATATTATAGGAGGACCTGACCTTACTATCCATGATGCCACAGAGGCATCTTCCATTATCCAGAAGATGGCTCACGATGATGCAAACATTATATGGGGCGCCGGAATAGATGAGAGCATCAGCGATGAGATGAGGATTACTGTAATAGCTACTGGTTTTGGTCAGCCCCATCATCAAGAGATTGTGGAGAAGGAGCATAAGATTCAGAAATTGAGGGCGGTAGCCGGCGGCGGTAAAATCCTTGACATGCCTATCCACCATATAAATGTCAGGCATAAAAAATCGAATGGGGGCGAGCCGTCAACAGACAGGATGGGTCCGCTCTTTTCCGGAGAAATGGATTTGGATATTCCGACATTTTTGAGGAGACAGGCTGACTAATAAGAATGAAGAGTGAAGAATGCAAAACTCTTAATTTTTAATTCTTAACCCTTAACTGTTTTTAAAATAGGGGCTTGACAAATGCCATGTTTTATTATATATTACTACCATAACGGATTGATTTTATGTAAAGAATGGTGATTTATGGCACAGGGAAAGGTTTCCTCGATAAGTGATGCAGTTATCAGGCAAAGCCTGGCTGTCAAGAGAGACGGGAAGACTGTTGAGGCAAAGAGGTCTCATAATTTCCCGAATCCGCAAAAAGAGATAAGGGTAAATATAAAGGAAAAGACCGCTCAAATAGCGGTTGGTTTGGAAAAAGGAAATAAAATAAATGCGTATGCCTGATAATCGGTTCGACAGGCTTACGATTTGGAGGAGGAAATACAATGACAAAAAGGATGTATTTCCCGCATTTTGATTACAGCACCCTTGAATTCCTGAGCAACCTCATGTTGCTGGCAATTATAACAGGTATAGCAATCCTTATTTTTCTTATTTTGACGGCATCTGTAGCTTCTTGCCCTATCATATAATTAATTATCCCCGTTTAATTCCATCAGAAAGACATTCCAATAGATTCGCTTTGCTTTTTGCAGCTCAAGACTTAAAGTTTATGCTATTTTTGCCGATAAGAGTATTGAGGGGAGCAGGAATAAAAAAACTCATGCTCTTACCTCCTCGCCCCAGAAATAGGTTCCGACTTGTTTCTGGGGTTTTTATTTTTTTGAATATATATAATCATAGACCTTTCCATCCTTATCAAACTCTATCCAGAGGGATTTCAGGTTCTCATCCTTATAAAAATACTGCTCCTTTTCATCCACATTTAATTTATTAATCGGCTCCCCGAAGATTTTTAATATCTCCTCTTTAGTAGTAACCTTGACCTTTATAAGATTGACCTTTTCTGTTTTCAATAAATCCGTTTTAATGATTTCTATTCCACCGCCGCATCCGATAAAGAAAATAAACAAAAATAATATTATTAAATTTTTCATATTACCAAATTTCTCCTTCATCTAAAATTATTGTTCCATCTTCATCAGGACTTGTTACTCATAAAATTCGTTCCTTAAATGACAGTGAGTTCCATTAAATTCTGTTCTTAATCTACAAGGAGGTTTATCACCCTTTGTGTAATAAATCAAATCTACCTTTGATAATGGGCCTGCTATTTTCCCAGAGGCAAATTCAAGATAATCACAATTCTCTTTGATATAATCAAACTTAATGCAATAGAGATGCTCAAGGGTCTTTTGCCTTTGCAATTCTTTAACCACTGATGCACTGAAAAGCCATGTAGCATCAAGTCTTTCATTGTATTCCTGCGTCTTGATGTTTATATAAACGGTTTCTTCTATAAAAATTATTATGACATCATATCCACGCCAGTTCTTAAATTTCACCTTATCTTCTCCAAAATAATCAATCAGATAATCAATGGTATGTTTCTCTATTACATCAGAAAGCGTTCTTGAAGACAATTCAATCTTGTGCCTGCCTATTTTTACTGGAATTTTTACAGAATTGAGATGGGCTTTACATTTTTGAATAAATTCCTTTAATATGGCTTTAGATTTTTGAGACACTTGTTTCCTCTCCCTTAATATAAGCAATTGCACAATCGTCACAGAGAGGTGCCCACGCACTTTCTGTATAAAGGGCATTATACTGGTCTTTTTTTTCTCTTGCCTTTTCACTATCAATTTTACAGAATTTGACTTCTATTGCTGTTATTTCGTCATCAAACTCTTTTTTACATGCTTCGCATTCCCACATAGTTTTCTCCTATGGTATTCCTAATCTATTCCCCTTTTGGAGATACTGCTCAACATAATAAATTAAATTTCTCATTCTATCATTTAAATTTAAGTTATCAGTCTCTCTGTTTTCTCTGTATTCATCAAGAATATTTTTATACATTTTCTCAACTTCAATCTGAATATGTTTAGGAACAAAAGGGATTGGCAACGACAAAAGGTCTGTTTTATTTATACTAACTGTTCCCACACCGTGCCGTAAGAGATTTATTGAATCTCTACCAAATTTTGTTTTTAAATAGACAACAAGAAAATATGGGGAAATGTCCTTTACTCCAAAGAAATGAATATAGTCTGTTGCCACCCCCTCATCGCCCTCTGTATCCACAATTGCAACCCTTCCAGCACATCCAACTCCAACTCTAATAAATAGTATGTCGTCAACTTTAGCGTGTGCATTTAGAAAATTCATTTTACTTGAAGGGTCAATAAATCTCTCATCTTTTTTATAATTTATTCCAATATCAGTAATATTCGTAGCATGCAAAAATCTTAAACCCCTTTTTGAAAATTCTCTTTCCTTCCCATAAAGCGTTTTCCCCGTTTTACAATAAATCACAAAATCCTTTAATTGTTTGAATTTTACTCCTCTATCTATTAATTCCTGTAAAGAGCTTTTTTGTAAATTGTGATAATAGTAATAGTCCATTCGTTTTATCAAATCTTTTTCTGAAACCTTGACCGTATTATTAACCCTTCCAGCCCTTTCCATATCATGTAATTCTGTAAGGTAATTTAGATTATTTTTATTTTGTTTTTGTAAAATAAGAATACTTGTTTTGGCTGATGTTTCCTCAAATACATTTCGTGACAGACTGATGATATGTAAGACTTTTGTGTTTTTTAAAATAAATTCTCTTACATATTGATATTGAGGATTGGAGAGTATGCCATCAGGAAGGACAATTACTATAAAACCTCTTTTCTTTGCCAATTTTATAAAAATTTCCAAAAAGAGTATTTCAATTGCCTGACTTTTCTTCAAATCTCCATTACTTTTAGCCAACTCATAATTAGATAATATATCTTTTGCTTCTATACGATGAAACCAGCTACTGAAAGGTGGGTTTCCAACAACAAGGTCAAAACCACCTTTTGAAAGAACTTCTTTAATTTTAAGTAATTGCCATGTCTGAGATAAAAGGCTATTTGCGTAAGTAAAATAAGAACATGGTAGTTTAGATTTATTCAACTCAAGTATTACATCTCCGTCAATATCTATCCCAAACAATTTTGCATTTTTCCATTTCTTTAATGCTATCTTGAGAAACGCACCATTACCAACTGCTGGGTCAATTATATTTTCAGGTTTTATTTTAGAAATAAATGATAGGGCTTTTTCTACTGCAAATTCAGGGGTAAAGTATTGATTGTGGTTCTTCCTATTTCGGTGCTTTTGAATTTTATTATTTTCACTATGAAAAAGTGGTTGCTGAGCTAAGTTTTCCGAATAACTCAAATCATACGTCCAGAACTGGCTTACATCTTCAGCTTTTTTAAGCATTATTTCACCTTTGCGGTTAATAATCATTTTGTAAATTCTCCAACAAAGACCACCTATCTTAACAACGCCTGCCAGCAAATCACAACCAGAGTAACCGCCCTTTCACGGCGGTAACCAATTATATCAGACAAATGCCTGCCCGCAAGCCACAACTCAAGCTACTGCCTTTTCTTTGATTATTGACAGGTCAATAAACTCAAGAGGATTCTTTGTTGTTCGTTTACCTGCATCAAGTATTTCAATGGCAACAATCCTTCCATCTTTTGAATAGTCAATAACTACACCATCAAGTTCAACTGATTCGGCAATAGATTCCTCGGCTATAAACTCTATATTTAAAAGATCGTGTTTAGGGTCATATTCAATTTTCATTTATTCTCCCTCCTTCCAGTAACGAGTTATCTGTGATGTAAGATATACTGTTACTATAATATACATTTTTTCCGTTTCTTCATAGACAACTCTCAAAAGATATTCCTTATCATTTATTAGAAACTTTTTATGTGCAACCTTTCGACCCCCATAGCCGTCTACTATCTGCATTGGATTTGTAATAGTATCCTCTATCCATTCTCTCTTAATCCCTCTCTTTTTAGATTTCATTTCAGCTATCGGAATTATTTCAATTTGTTTCATCTTTAGTAATAGATTGATGGTATTTGACAGTTATAAAATTGCCATAATACATTTGATCTCAAAGATTAACCACCATTAATTTCAACTCAGTCATCTCTCTAATTGCGAATTTTACGCCCTCTCTGCCTATGCCGCTTTCTTTTACTCCCCCGTAAGGCGTATGGTCTACCCTGAATGTAGGGACATCGTTTATTATTACACCTCCCACATCGAGCTTCTTGAAACCTCTGAATGCCTTGTTTATATCCTTTGTAAAAATCCCTGCCTGAAGGCCATATCTTGAATCATTCACCATATCGAGAGCCTCTTCAAAATCCCTGTATTTAATCAAAGTTACCAGTGGTGCAAAGACCTCATTGCATACAACCTTCATATCCTTTTTTACATCCGTTATCACTGTTGGTGTTATTATATTTCCCTTCCTCTCTCCACCGCAAAGAATTTTTGCCCCTCTTTCAACCGCCTCCTTTATCCATTCCTCTGCCCTTATAGCTTCTTTTTCTTCAATCATCGGTCCGTATTCTGTATCAGGCTTCATTGGATTTCCAACCTTTATCTTTTTCACAGCAGCTACAAATTTCTCCTTAAACTCATCGAATAGCTTTTCATGAATATATATCCTCTGTAGAGAGATGCAGACCTGTCCTGCATTTGAGAATGCACCCATAATACATCTCGGTATTGCTATCTCTATATCAGCATCGGGCTCTATTATTGTTGCAGAGTTCGAGCCGAGCTCCAGCGCCACTCTTTTCACCCCAGCCCTTTCTTTGATTCTTTTCCCAACAGATGGGCTGCCTGTAAAAGAAATCATAGCCAAATCCCGACTCTCCACTAACCACTCTCCAACTGTTGACCCGCCGCCAAACACGATGTTCAAAGCGCCGTTTGGAAGTCCTGCATCTGTCATTATCTCGCC
>JACQEW010000290.1 GCA_016200365.1 Nitrospinota bacterium | reverse complement strand
GAGTTGATGAGTTAATGAGTTAAAAAAACTTCTAAACTCCTAAACTCATGAACTCATCAACTCAACAACTCATCAACTCTTTTTGGGGGGTTTTATGGATTTATTCACATCTTTAAAAGTCAGCGCCTCGGGGCTTACTGCCCAGAGGACAAGGATGGATGTTATATCAAGCAACCTCGCCAATGTAAATACTACGAGGACACCTGAAGGCGGACCATACAAGAAAAAGAGCCCGGTCTTCACAGCAACTCCCGCAGGCGGATTCAGCGATGTATTGAAATCTCATATAGCGAATAATACAAGAGAGGTTAAAGTAACAGAGATAGTTGAGGATAATAGGGAGCCGAGAATGGTATTTGATCCAAGCCACCCTGATGCAAATTCCGATGGGTATGTGGCAATGCCGAATGTAAATCTTATGGAAGAGATGGTGGATATGTTATCAGCCACCAGGGCGTATGAGGCAAATGTAACGGCTATTGCCAATTCCAAGTCTATGGCTCAGAGGGCGCTTGATATTGGGGGAAGATAAGAAGGAGTTATGAGTTATGAGTTATGAGTTAAGAGTTAATAACACAAGCGGTGTTTCGGTTCCTTCTATTAATGGAAAAGGGTTGCTTAATACCGAAAAACCGGAAAAACCCTTTGGCGATGTCCTTAAGGAATCAATAACCGAGGTGAACAGGCTGCAAGGCGAGGCTGATAATGCTGCAAAGGATTTAGCGCTTGGAAGGGCAGAGAATATTCATGATGTAATGATAGCTATGGAAAAGGCAAGCGTATCTTTTCGTATGATGATGCAGGTCAGAAACAAGATTATAGAGGCATATCAGGAAGTTATGAGGATGCAGGTGTAAAAAAGTTAAGAGTTATGAGTTATGAGTTAAGAGTGAAAGAATAATTTTTTTAACTCTTCATTCTTAACTTTTAACTCTTAACTCATTGAGGGGGTATTATGGCTGAATTTTTAAAGAAATTTTTAGAGCAGCTTCAGGAGACATTTAAAAAGATTCCGCCCGGAAGAAGGGTTGCCATACTTGCTGCTGCCGGCGTTATAATGACTGTCCTTATTGTAATGGTATTCTGGGCGAAGAACGAAGAATTTCAGCTCCTTTATTCAAATCTTTCCTCTGAAGATGCATCCGCTATTGTTACAAAACTCAAAGAAAAAAGGGTCCCCTATAAAATATCTGCAGGCGGAGACTCGATAATGGTTCCATCGAAGGAGGTTTATGAACTCAGGCTTCAATTGGCAGGTGAGGGGCTGCCGCAGGGGAGCGGCGTGGGATTTGAGATTTTTGATAAGACCTCCTTCGGCATGACGGAGTTTGTTCAGAAGCTGAATTACCAGAGGGCCCTTCAGGGAGAGCTTGCGAGAACCGTAAACCAGTTTGCAGAGGTTGAGCAGTCGAGGGTTCATATAGTAATGCCTGAAAAGGTTTTATTTAAGGAAGACCAGAAAAAACCTACAGCCTCTGTAATTCTGAAATTGAAGGCAGGCAAGAGATTGAAGGAGAATCAGGTTCAGGGTATTGTCCATCTGGTTGCAAGCGCAGTCGAAGGTCTCGATGCATCGGATATAACTGTGGTGGATATGCACGGAAATATTCTGTCCGGCGGGAGAGATGCTTCGCCATCGGCTAAATTGACAACATCTCAGATGGAATACCAGCAGAATTTGGAAAAGACATTAGAGTCTCGTGTGCAGACGATGCTTGAGGATGTTCTCGGGAGAAATAAGGCTATTGTCAGGGTGACTACGGATATGGATTTTTCTCAGGTGGAGAGGATGGAGGAAAACTATGACCCCGACAGCCAGGTAGCGAGGAGCGAGCAGAGGACAGAGGAGAGCTCTCATGGGGCAGGACTCCCAAGCGGCATACCCGGAGTTCAGTCCAATATACCCGGCGCTATGCCCACGATGCAGACTGCCGGAACTCCGCCTCGGGCGCAAAAAACAAGCGAAACTATAAATTATGAAATAAATAAGGTTGTGAGAAAAATAATCGAGCCGGTCAGCAAGCTCAAGAGATTATCTGTGGCTGTTATGGTTGACGGCTCTTATGAGGATACAAAGGGGGAAAAGGGCGAAGAGGGGAGGAAGTATATACCGAGAAATCAGGAAGATATGAAAAAATATGAGGATATTGTCAAGACCGCTGTAGGCTTCAATCAGGAGCGTGGAGACAAGGTTGAAGTAACAAATATCCCATTTGAAGCGATAGATATCATGGCGGAGAAGAGAGAGATGCAGGCTGAGGCTCGTAGACAGTTCTGGCTCTCTGTGATAAAATATTCGCTAATAGGGGTTGTGGCAGCCTTATCATTCATCTTTGTCATAAGACCGTTACTGCAATGGTTGACCATGCTTGGGGCTGAGATGGCTCCGACTGAAATGCTGCCTAAGACAGTGGCTGAATTGGAGGCGGCAATGGGTGAGATGCCGACGCCTCAAAAGATTACAAAGGAAGAATTCAGAAAGAGGGTTCATGAATTTACATCCGAGCATCCCGATAGGGCTGCAGAGCTCTTGAGAAAATGGCTGAGAGAGAGGAAATGATAATAGTGGTCAGTGTCCAGTGATCAGTGAACAAAAAATTTGTTACTGATTACTAATCACTGATCACTAATCACTGATTTTTTATGGCTGAAAAACTTACAGGTCCAGAAAAGGCTGCAGTGCTTTTAATATCGCTGGGTGATGAGCTTGCATCCCAGGTTCTCAAGAATCTCGATGATAAGGACATCCAGCTGATAGGGAATTATATGACCCGGGCTGCCAGTGTTACCTCTGATGCCATAGATAATATTTCAGAGGAGT
>JACQEW010000302.1 GCA_016200365.1 Nitrospinota bacterium | reverse complement strand
TTCGGTTTTGTTATACCGGATGATAAAAGGATTACCCATGATATTTATATACCCCTTAAATACAGCGGAAAGGCTAAAAGAGGAGAGGCAGTAGTAACGGAAATCACAGCCTATCCGACAGTAAATAGAAATCCTGAAGGAAAGATAATAGAGGTCATCGGTTATCCTGACAATCCCGATGTAGAGATAGACATAGTTGTCAGAAAATACAATATACTTTCAAAATTTCCGGCAGAGGTTTTAAGAGAGGCGGAGGCTGTCCGTCAGGAGGTCGGCAATAATGAAATTTCGGGAAGGCTTGATTTGAGAGACATGAATATAGTTACTATTGACGGGGAGAAGGCAAAGGACTTCGATGATGCGGTATCTGTGGAAAAACTTGACGGCGGCAATTATCTTCTTGGCGTCCATATCGCCGATGTGAGCCATTATGTAAAGGAGGGAAGCCATATTGATAAAGAGGCATTCAATCGCGGAACCAGCGTGTATTTCCCTGACAGGGTAATTCCAATGCTCCCCTTTGAGCTCTCCAATGAGATATGCAGCTTAAAGCCGAAGGTAGACAGGCTTACTATAAGTGCATTCATGGAATTTAACGGTAGCGGCGATTTGATAAATTACCGTTTTGCAAAGACAGTTATAAACAGCAAAGAGAGGATGACCTATACGGATGTTGCAGCAATACTTGAAAACCACCCCTCACCTCAATCCTCTCCCCTGAGGGGAGAGGAGATAATAAAAGAACTTCCCTCTCCCCAAGGGGAGAGGGTTAGGGTGAGGGGGAAGTATTCCTATCTCCTGAATGATTTTTATTTAATGAAAGAGTTGTACGAGATTTTAAGAGAAAGAAGGGTGAAAAAGGGGAGTATAGACTTCGACCTCCCCGAGCCGGATATAATCCTCGATTTAAGGGGAAAACCGGAAAACATAATAAAGGCGGAAAGAAATGCAGCGCACAGACTCATCGAGGAGTTTATGCTTGCGGCAAATGAAACTGTAGCCGCGCATTTCGTCAAATTAGAGATTCCTGCGATCTACAGGGTGCATGAAGAGCCTGACCCTGAAAAGATACATGAGTTCAGTGAGTTTGTTTACAATTTCGGCTATCACTTAACCCCCCCCCTCTCCCCCCCCTTACTAAAGGGGGGGATTAAGGGGGGATTTCATCCCAAAAGCTTTCAGAAGCTGCTTAATGAGATAAAAGGCAAGCCTGAGGAGATGCTAATATCAACGATATGTTTAAGACGTATGAAACAGGCAAGGTATTCATCGGAGAATATCGGACACTTCGGGCTTGCCTTCGAGAATTATACCCACTTTACATCGCCTATACGGAGATACCCTGATTTGATTGTCCACAGGCTTCTAAAGGATGTCCCCCCCCTTCTACCTCCCCTCAATCCCCTTCTTACAAAGGAGGGGAAGAAAAGATTGACAATGTGGGAGGAAAAACTCCCTGATATTGCCCGGCACTCTTCGGAAAGGGAGAGGACGGCAGATGAGGCAGAAAGGGAGATAGTGGATTTAAAGAAAGTTCAGTTTATGATGGACAAAATTGCCGAAGAATATGAGGGAATTATTTCAGGCGTAACCACATTTGGAATATTTGTGGAGCTAAAAGAGATATTTGTAGAAGGGCTTATCCATGTATCCAGCATGTCCGATGATTACTATACCTTTAACGAAAGAGACCATTCTCTTACTGGAAGACGGACAAAAAAGAGATTCAGGATAGGGGATAGGATTAAGGTAAAGGTAGAGAATGTCAGCATGGCAAAGAGGCAGATAGATTTTATATCGATTAAGTGAATTCGGAGGAAGACCTACCTCCCACTCGATGAACAAATTCCTAATTTCCAATTACCAATTTCCAATTAAGGAATTTTATTTTTATATTTTTTATTAGAAATTAGAAATTAGAAATTAGAAATTTCACATAAATCCCTTAGCTATCTTTATCCTCCCCTTCTCCTCTGCTCTCTTTTTTGCATTTTCAAGCCACTGTTGATAGGTATAATTCTGCTTTTCTATCAGCAGTCTTTTTGCAAAGTCATCTTCCTCTTTTTTGAGCTTTTCTTCATCTATTCCCGCAATGTCTTTAATATACAAAATATAATATCTGTCGCCGAGTCTGGTTTTGCCGTAACTCCCTTTTTGGGTATTAAATACCGTATATATCAATTCTTCATCCCTTCCCATGATGGATGCGATTGTATTTCTATTGGCATAACCTGTATTTTTTATTTCTACCTTAAATTCATTGGCAATTTTATAAAATATATTTTTACCTCCCCTATCCCCTCCTTTAGAAGGAGGGGAAGAAGGGGTGGTCTCCTTCCCCTTCTTCAAATCCTCTAAGATTTTCCCTGCCTCGAGGTCGGCTATCTTCTTCGCTTCCTCATTCCTGTAAGCCTTCTCGACCTCTCCCCTTATCTCCTCGAGTTTTGGTATAAAGGCATCTTTTTTATCTTTGTATCTAAGTATATAAAATTTCTTCCCATCCTCCACAACATCGCTTAATTCCCCCTTCTTTAAAGCAAAAGAGGCTCTGCTTAAAACAGGATGCTCCCTATCATCCTTCTTAAAGCTGCCCATAGAAACTATAAGATATGAATGCCCTTTTATCACCTCCTTAAATTCTGGCTTCTGGCTTCTGACTTCTGGCTTCTGGCTAATCCCCTCCATCTCAGCCTTTGCCTTTTTCTTCGATTCATCCTCTTTTAATCTCTTTACAATATCTTCCCTTACCTCTTGCAAAGGCTTCGTCCTCTCAGCTTCAATTTTTTCAACCTTAATTATATGAAACCCAAACTGCGTTCTCACAGGCTCGCTCAATTCCCCCTCTTTCAAAGCAAAGGCGGCATCTTCAAAGGGCTTTATCATCTGTCCTCTCGGGAAGAATCCGAGATCGCCGCCCGCAGCTTTATTCGGGTCGTCGGAATATTTCTTCGCCGTTTCGGCAAAATCCCCGCCGTCTTTTAATTCCTGCAGCGCCTTGAGAGCCTTTGCCCTCGCCTCAACCTCTGCTGCATCACCTGCATCAGGGGGGACGGATATGAGTATATGTCTCGCCTTTATCCTCTTAGGGAGCTTATATTCGGCGATATGCCCGTCATAGTATTCGTTTATCCTTGCCTCATCTATCTGAATATCCTTCTCATAATTCTTAGGGTCGGCAGAAATATAATCCGCAACAATCTCCTCTCCCCTCTGGAACAGGGATTTATTATTGTTATAAAACTCCTCGATTTTATCCTGAGAAACCGGGACATTGTTAATAAAATTGTCTGGGGTTAAGATGAGATAGTCTGCATCCACCTTCTCGTTTAATCGGATATAGGCGTCCCTTACATCCTTTTTTGATACCTTTACACCGTCTTTTATAAAACTCTCCATCTTCCTTATAAGCAGGTCTTCCCTCACCCCATCTTCGTATTCCCCGGGGTTCATCTTGTTTGCGTGGAGTATTCTTATATACATATCCCTGTCGAACCTGCCGTCTTTTTTGAATATATCCGTCCCCTGAATCTCATCCACCACCTCTTCGTCCGTAACCATTATGCCTTCCTGTTTGGCAAGGGATAACTGCAGTTTTCTTGCTACAATCGTATCGAGGGCGGTCTTCTTTATAATAGGGGCGAAAATATCCTCCTTTATATCCCCCTGCTGCCTCTTATAAAAATCATACACCTTGTTGTAGATTTGCTGATACTCGCCGAAGGTTATCTTTTTCCCCTCTACAGTAGCCACAACGCCTTCCGATACATCCCTGCCCATACCCCATACTAAGAATATGGTTCCTACAAAGGATGCAACCACTGTCCACAGCACAATTTTAATCACCCACGATTTTGCATAATCTCTCATGAACTGAAGCATTTATTACCCCCTAAAATCACTCATTGCTCATTGCTCATCACTCATTGCTTATAGAGCTACATCAAACCCTATTGTAATCTTGCTCCCGTTTATACCTTTCTGCTCGCCGCCGGATGTGGTATATTTTGATTTATATTTATCGTCCTGCATATCCCAGAGGGTCTTAAAGGTGAACCTTGCATTCTGGGTTATATACCAGGCGCCTTCGATCGAAAAACCCGCATCCTTATTGGAGTCCGCGCCGCCGTCTTTTTCGGCAAGGGTTTCATATACGGCGCCGACTTCAAACGAGCTGCTTATACGGAGAAGCCCTTCAAGCATAAAGCCGCTCGATTCCCTCCTCGTTCCACTGCCTGTAGAGGATACATCGCTTTGCGCAGCAGTATCATAAAGAAAATCTATATCAAATCTGTGTGATGAATACCTGATGCCTGCCGTCCATTCGTTTACCTCGTTTCTGTATTTCCTGCTGCCTGCTGTGCCGCCAAAACCCTGGGAATTCACAAAGTATCTTGCAGAGGCTGCAATCGGTCCGAAATCACCTCTAACCATTCCTGCATAGCCGAGGTTATCGTCATTATCGTTATCGCTCTCTGCTCCATTTCCCTGACTGATAATAAAATCGTAGGTAATCGGTCCAAAATTCGGACGACCATAGAGGCTTATTCCGAGGTCGTAGCTGCCTGCCCTGCCTGTGCCGTTTCCAGCGCTCCAGATCATTGGCAGGGGAACAGGCGATTTGCCGTAAAAAATACGCCTTGTGCCGTGAACGGCATCGAGGTCTGGATTCAGCAGCGAGCCGAATTTTATATTGACCATTCCTCGTCCGGCAATATTATGAAATCCTAAAAACAGCGACTCGGTGATTCGTCCTGTAACCTTATCGGGAGACGAACCCTGCGGGATATTAAGATAGTAAGAGGTATTCTTTGTAAGCGTGCCGCCGCCGATGATATTTCCCGACATCTCGCCCGACGAAAGCAGACCGCCTGCCTGCCCGTTTTCGCCTGTTCCTGAGCTTGTCGAAGGGGTATGATTTGTCCTGCTTAAATAAGCGATGCCCTCTAACCTTAAAGTAAAAGGAGGGAATGAAGAGGGGCTGTCGAGAGGCAAATCTTCTGCCACCTTTATCTTGCCTGCCTCTCCGCCGTCTTCTGTATCAGGCATCTGATAGCCGTTCAACAGGTATTTGAATCCAAAATCGTTCAGCCTCGGCCATGTAGAATGGCAGAGAGAACATGATACCTCGTGTTTCCTCGCAAATGCAGGAAGGGCGTCTGAAGATTTATATGTAAATGCAATAAAGGATATACCGATGAAAAAACAAACAAAAAACAATCGTAATTTATTCATTCTGAGTTTTTTACTCCCTCTCCATCTTTATCTCGAGCTCGGTTCTCTGTCCCTTTCTTACGGCAACCTTTTCCCTCTTTTCTTTAAAGCCTTCGAGTCTTATCGCCATATCGTATACAGCCGGCTCGATGTCTATACTTAACGGCGATAAACCATAATACACATCGCCTATATATATTTTTGCCCTTGCAGGCTCAGTTGTTATAAAAAGCCTTCCAGAGCCTTCGGGGATATGTGTTTCTCCTGCAGGTTTCAACTCATTCTGAGGCAAAGCAGAAGAATCTCCTTTTGCGATATTTATATTTATCTCTGCAATAGTCTTATTTATAGCCCTTGACAGTGTCTTTGAAATATACGCTCCAATTGATTTCCTGCTGTTCCCAAAGACCCCTGCATATCTATCATCTTTCTCTGTTATAACACCTTCCCATATAACCTTTCCTGATGGTGAGCTTGTCGAACCGCCTTTTATGGCACGGGTTGCAAGCTCAATCTCTATCTCATCCCTCCCGCCGATATCGAGCCTGAATTTCTTAACCTCACCACTAATGATTATATCGGCAGCATCACCCTCCCCATTCCCCCCTTTTGTAAAGGGGGGTGAAGGGGGGTTAGTAACATTAAAACCAGCAGAAGTTAAATGGGTCTTCACAGCCTCAGTAACAAAAGCTGCCACATCCCTATCCAAAACAATCTTATCGTCATGTATATCGCTTACAGTCGAATTAATTTTACCGACATATTTAGGGTCTACACCTGTCCTTGAATCCATATATGGTTTAAGTAGAATAGTTAATGGCTTTTTTGCCTTAGATGTATCAGGAATCTGTCCCGGTTTATAGTCAACTTTAAGGGGACCTATACATCCGGTTACAAATAAGAAAAATATTAAAGGAAGGAAATATCGGAGTGTTCTCATTTTATGAAAAAGAGCCTGAAAATAGTAAGGATTAATGCTGTCTGACCTAATAGAAGACCAATTGCCCATTTAATCATATCTACTTTCAAATTGACAATATCTTTTCTGAGTTCTTCCTTGGTTAGCAAAAGGTCTTCTTTAGTTACAAGGTGTTTAATCTCCTGCTCAATCCTGCCTTGATAGGATTCTTCTATTGTCTCAATGAAATCCCGACTCTTTTCATCATCAAGCCCCATCTCTTTTAGAAGGGGATATAATTTAGCAATTGTTGCCATAATTTTACTTTACAAAGAAAAATTTTATTATTGCCAGGATAATAACAGTTTGAACTGCAAAAATTACTGTCATCCATATCTTCATGACTTTGGTAGTCATGGTAATACTATAGCAACATAACCTGTTCTTGTCAAAATAAAAAAAGGGGAGGGGTTTAAACCCTCCCTCTACACTGCTTGCAACTCAACTTTATTCTATTTATTTCTGACTAAAGAAATGCCGAGATGAATTAAAAGGGCTTGCTCTATCTCCTGTAGTCTTTCCTCTGATGAAATACTACCTAAAAATTTAACCAACCTTTTTTTATCTACAGTTCTGATTTGATTGGATTTTACCATTTTTCCAAGGTAATTCCTTCCCATTCTTTATTAAGTTTTTTATCTTCCTCATTTGTTGATTTATACCCTTCTATAAGGAGCTTATCTAAAATTTCATTTCTCTCTCTTTTTAATTTTTCTTTCAATGCATCAACAACAAAATTATCCTTATTGGATATATTCTCCAATTCCTGTTCTATTTCATCCGGCAAAGCAATACTTAACATCTTCACAACTATCACCCCCTATCATTATTATACATTAATATATATCAAAATAAAAAAAGGGGAGGGTTTCAAAAACCCTCCCCTTTAAGAAGTTAATAATGATATTTGCAGGATATAATAATTATTGCATTAAAATCCTCAAATACTCCAGCTTCAAAAATAATCTTTCGCATTTAGATTTTCATCATTTCAACTTCTATAAGATTTTTTTCGTTTTTTACATTCTCTATTGCCTCTAACAACCTTCTTTTATTTGCGTCGGATTTTAGCAGATATTCTGTCTCATCAACTTCGTAAACCGCTATTTCAATTTCCTTATCTTCAAAGAGGGTCTTCAAATTTTCTATAAACTTACTGTCAAGCTCATTTGCCTTTAAACGATAGGTAGAATACATTGTTTTTTATTTTCACTCCCTTTCATGATAATTGACTTTCTGAATTTCATTATAGGCTGAATGTTTAATCCTTGTCAAAATAAAAAAGGGGAGGGTTTTAAAAACCCTCCCCTTTTTATTAAATCAAGCGTGTTTATGGTCTTGAATCCAGAAGTATATAGCAAAGGCAGTAAATACAACAAGCGGGATTAGATAGAATAAATATTTCAAAATTAATCTCCTTGCCAATAAAAAAAACCGTTCTCTTTTTCGTCGTTCTAACCTATCTTTTTCAATATCTGATTTATCTTCTCATCCATATCTGAGATATATTTCTGTTCTCTATAAACTATGGCAACAGCAATTATTAAAAATATAATTTCAATTATTAATTTTAGATTCATTTTTATTCCCTCCCGATAACTTTAAGACTTTATCCAATAATACATCGTTTTGTCTTTCCAATCTTCTTATCGTGCGAAATTGAAACAAAAGAAGTAATATAACAATAACAGGAGCCAAGCCAATATCTTTTACAGCTTCAAATATCGCCTTTATCTCAGACATGATTTACTATAGCAACAATAACATGCTCTTGTCAAAATAAAAAAGGGGAGGGTTTTAAAAACCCTCCCCTTTTTGTTTGCTTCCCCCTCACCCTGCCCTCTCCCCAGAGGGGAGAGGGAGGATAAAGGAAATTAGAATGCAGAGAATAACATCAGGGTCAGCAATGACTCTTTCTTTCCTGTCTGGTCATTCTCCTCACCGCTGTATGACTCATGATTAAGCTGAACCTGAACATTCTGTGCTATATTATTATTTATTTGAAAGGATATAATTTTAACGCATCAATGTTTTTAAAATCTTCTGTATTTTGCGTCACAAGATATGAATTTGTCCAGATTGCAGTTGCCCCAATTATTGCATCAGGTAATTTTATTCTGTTTCTTCAAGATACCTCATTCCCATTCTCCCCTTATATCTCTAATATACTTTAAAATATCTTCTTTTTTGTTTTTAAGTGTACCTTTTGCCTGTAAAACCTTATCGTAATTAATTTTTTTATGGATGTCAGTAATTGAATCAGGCAAATCAAGTATTAAAGTTTCTTTATCCATCGAAACTAAATGTTTTTTTGGAATTTTTATTAGGGACATACGACTTCCTCTTGAAAAATGATAACATATAATTGGGAGTTGTCAAAATAAAAAAAGGGGAGGGTTCTTATAATTCAAGACCCTTTTCTCTCTTACGGGTGCCCCGGTCTATACTGGCTATGATGATCCCTATACCAAAAATAGAAACCGACCAAAAGGGCAGCAAGGGCTGGAACCCCAAATAGTATTAAAATTGAAAGATATTGATACATGACTAATCCTCCTTATCTATTGAATAAGCTATGAAAAATAGGATAACCGTCAATACTGAACCAGCTATTGCAAAGGCAAGAAGTTCGCCATTTGTTAGTTCTTTAAATTTTATTACAAAACCAATTACTATGCCAGAAAAGGTGAATTTGCCGATTTCATATACAGCTTTGGATAAGTTCTTCCTCTTTTCATTAGCCACAAAAAAAGAATATCTTAAAATAATATATCAGTCAAGGAAAGATTTTGTCCTGAAAATAAAAAAAGGGGAGGGTTTGAAAAACCCTCCCCTTTGAATGTCATACCGAATCCTGAATCAGAATCTCTTCAGGACAGGCTTGTTTCGGCATCTATTCATTAGAATGCGGAGAAGTGGCACAATTTGAGCATATCAATTTTTAAAAGAAATATCCTTTAATATTACTCAGTGACTCTGCTTTTCCTGCCGCCATACAAGGAATGCCATAAAAACTGCAAAGACAATAAGAAGTATCCCAAAAATTAAAAATGTGAGTTCATTGCTCA
>JACQEW010000301.1 GCA_016200365.1 Nitrospinota bacterium | reverse complement strand
TCGTTTATTTTGTTTTTCGGGGTTTTTCTTTTCTATTCAGCAGTAGTTTCTGCAAAGAAGCCTACCTTTGTAGGGACAGAAGGGTGTAAGTGTCATAAGAACGAGGTAAAGGAATGGCAGGAGAGCAAGCATGGAAAGGCATTTCAGACATTATTGGCAGACAAAAGAGGCAAGGGAGAAAAGAAGGCTATGAAAAAGGCAAAACTTGAACCGGATAAGGATTATTCAAAGGATGAAAAATGTCTGAAGTGTCATACTGCCGGTTACGGTGACATAGGCGGATTTGATGCTATTGATAAAACCCCTGATTTAGCAGGTGTAGGCTGTGAGATGTGTCATGGCGCAGGGAGTGAGTATAGGAAGATTCATAAGGAGAAGGATGTCAACTTTACTCTTGCTGAGGCAAAAGAGGCAGGAGAGATATTCCCTGCTAAAGACAATCCATGTAAGAATTGCCATGAAAGTAAGGACACACCCTTTAAACCAGAGGTGGATGAGAAGTATAAGTTTAATTTTAGTGAGATGATAAAGCTTGAAAAGGCATTCCACAAGGTCTATCCATTGCAGGGAAAGAGATAATTCAGGCAATAGGCAGTAGGCAATAGGCAATTTGTTTTTTTGCCAATTGCCAACTGCCAACTGCTCATTGCTCATTGCTCATTGCTCGTCGCTCTTTTAATTCTTCTTCGTATTTAAAATAGTCATTTACTCCAGCCGTATATTTGATGTAGCCTTCACAATGCCGTTCCTCGTTTATATTATTTGATGGCGTCAATTCTTTTAAACAGGAATAGGAAGGCTCGTTGTCAACCTCCATTTTAAAGCCGACTATCGTCTGATTTAAAAAACCGCAATCGCTGCATTTTGGCATAAGATTAACCTCTCTTGAGGGATTTTCTTGCTGGTTCAGGCTTGTAGCCTGAACCATAAATTTAAAGGTTCAATCTTCAAGATTGAACCAGCAATAAGGTTTAAAATTTCAATCCGATAAAAAAGTATACTACATTGCAGGCAGTAAAATCAAGGAAGTTTTGCCCCTCACCCCCTCTCCCTTTGGGAGAGGGTTGGGGTGAGGGTGGGTGAGGGGAACTAAATTACATAAATTTAATGAGATAGATAACGAATGTAACTTACAACAGCTCCAATCTGTTCTCGTGATAAAATACCTTGCCACCCCGGCATAAAAGATTTGTCGCCTTTACCTGTAATTACAATATTAACGAGTTCTTCATTTGTCAGCTTATCCATCTTCTCTGCATTGGAATGGTCCATCGGGCTAATTGGTATAATAGACATCATTACCCCATCCCCCTTTCCCTTTTTTCCGTGACAAGCTGTACAATATGTATCGTATACACGTTTACCCTCCTCAGTGTCTCCTAATAGGGGATGCTTTGACTGGCTGAGGAATCGCACATACGCCACTAACCCTTTTATCTGTGACGACCCGATAAGTGTCCCCCATTTAGGCATATTGTCGGAAACAAGGTCATGTTTCTTACCTTCGATAATACCAAACAACTCATCGTCCGTCCTTTTTCCTATTTTTGAAATATCCGTCAGGTTTAAATTTGCATTAGGTCCTATTTTCAATCTGCTTACGAGTGGACCATTTCCTTTGCCATCTGTTCCATGACATAGGTAGCAATACATCATAAAGAGATTTCTTCCCTCGAATGACCTGCTGTAATCTGCAAGCGCATTTGAGCTGATAAATATTCCAACAAGAAAAACTGTAACCATGAAAAACCTTTTCATATACCCTCCTTTTTAGTAAGCAGAATTCATATCTGCATGCTATGTTTATGAGACTGCTCCTGCCTCCTTCCCGCCGCTATACTAACGGCAATAAATATCACCCCCTTTCATTAAAAGATAACGATAATATGAGGGGAAGCTATAAGCTCCCCCCATATTATTTGAGGAGAAAAAGATGTGGAAGAAACATCTTTTTCTTTATTGGTAATAAATATAATAGATAAGTAAAGAGGTGTAAATTCCCCAAAGGTATGATTTTTGCTCACCCAAAGGTTATCCCCCAAAGGAGTGAGAGAGGGGTAATGATAGGTTCGTAATTCGTGTCAGTAAAAGAAATGAAACTTGATATGATGTAATCTATTTTTGCTTTAAAAATAGCGCTACTGCCTCAAGTCTGCTATTTACACCAAGTTTTCGATAAATGTTTTGAAGATGTGATTTAACCGTTTCTATGGAGACGAAGTTGAGCTCCGATATCTCTTTATTGCTCTTTCCTTTAAGGAGCAATTCAAGTATCTTCTTCTCGGCTTTAGTGAGAGAAAACTTTTCCACGGTCTCATTCTCTATATCTTCAGCCATTCCGTCGGAGTTCCGTATCTTAAAGAGTATCCTCGGTGTAAGATTGGCTAAAAATGGCGAAGTTATACTTTTTCCTGTATAGGCGCCTTTTATAATTTTAATAAACTCCCTATGGTCGGCATCCTTCAGAATATATCCCGACGCCCCTGCCCTGATGGCAGATATAACCCTTTCATCATCATTGTGCACCGAGAGCATCAGTATCTTTATATTGGGGTATCTCTCAGCAATCATTCGGGTCGCATTGATGCCGTCGAGCTTAGGCATCTCTACATCCATAAGTATTATATCGGGTCTTGTCTCCTGAACGAGGGTGAATGCCTCCTGACCGTCTGCTGCCTCGCCAATCACTCTGAAATCCCTCTCCTGATCCAGCAGACGCCTTAATCCCTGGCGGAAAAGCCTCTGGTCATCCGCTATAAGTATCTTGATTGTCATTTCTTTTCTCCGAGGGGAAACTTGATGTAAAATGCCGCCCCATTTTTTTTTCCGTTTTCAGCCCAGATAGCGCCGCCATGCGCCTCCACCACTACCTTGCAAAAATAGAGACCCAAACCTATTCCTCCTATACCTTCCTTTTTCTTCTCTTTCTGATGGAATGGCTCAAAGATTCTTGAAAACTCAGAGGGCGGAATACCGGTTCCTTCATCCTCTATTTTAAACAGGATATAATCCGTATTATCCGCTGACACAGGATTAAATGTAATATCCACCTTGCTGTCGTGAGGCGAATATTTGAGGGCATTATGGAGGAGGTTTATAAACACCCTCTGCAGACGCATTTTATCCCCCTGAATCGTTATTGACCTGTTGTCTGTAAGACATACCTGTATCCTCCTCTCCTCTGCTTCGATATGCAGGAGCTTGATTGCATCCTCAACTGCCTCGACAAATGGGAATGTGGAGATGATTAAAGGCAAATCTTCATAGCTGTCCCGATATACATCCAGCACATCGTTAACCATTACTAATAGAAACTCGATGCCAGAGATGATATCCGTTAATACCCCTTTTATCTCTTCTGTATTTGAAACTCCTACGGCATTCTGGATACTCTCGAGTCTTTTTTTAATGCCTATGATGGGATTGCGGAGGTCGTGTGCGAGGGCGGAGGAGAAGAGACTTAAGGTGCTTAATCTCTCTGATTTGAGGAGTTGCTGCTCCAGCTCCTTTCTCCTGCTGATGTCCCTCAAATGAATCAGCACGAAGGCAATGCCATCATCTTTTTTGACAGCCGTCATATCCATCTCCATAGGTATCGGACGACCATCGCGGCTTACTACCCTTATCTCTACAGTAGGCGGCTTTTCACCCTCCAGTGTCTCATTCAGGAGACATGAAAATAAACCTCTATCCCCTTCTTGAAGAATCGCGGAGAAATCCTGTCCGATGAGGAGGTCTCTGGGATAACCTATAACCTTTTCTTCCCTTTTGTTGACGGCGCCAATCTCTCTTTCCTGATTCACCATCAGCAAGGAGTCTTCGGCAGAGTTAAAGAGTGTATTGTAGAGCCCCAACTCCTTTATCTGATGTAAGAAGCCTTCCCTCTCTCTGATGCCTTTTTCCAGATTTTCCGCCATCCGGTTGAATGTCTCTGCCAGACGCTCAATCTCATCGTTGGTTTTAACTATTATGCGGTGGTTCAGATTACCGCTGCCTATCAATTCCGCTCCTTCGGTCAATATCCCGATAGGCTTTATAATCCTCCGGGCAGTGTAGTATCCGAGAATGAAAAGGAGAACGATAAAGGCAATCTCAAGAAATAGTATCTCCCACAGCAATGTATAGATTGGGGCATAAGTCTCATACGGCAGCTGCCGAATGAAAATATGCCATCTCTTTCCCTCGAAGTTATCCTGCCCCATTGTAATGGTTAAGTCAACAGGGGCAAAGCCTATGATGGAATTCTTCCCTCCGTGGGCATCGTCATCGGCAATTCCCCAGCCGGGTTTATCACTGCCTATCTGCCGCATTAAATGCTCGTTTATTGTATGGCTCTTAGGCGGGAAGATCGGACACACAATAAGGGTTCCATCGGAAGTAACGAGGTTGGCGTGACCAGTCTCACCTATTCTTATGCCGGTAATTTCGCTGAAAAGCTCATCAGCCTTATATATCATCTTTAGAATCCCTGCCACCCTTCCACCGTTCATAACCGGAACGGCTATTGATATGAAATTCGACTGTGTCCTGTCGTCATACTCTATACCGCTTATTAATATCTTGCCGCTGCCGTTATTTAATGCCTTGTTCCACCAGTTCTCCTTACCCTGGTAGGAAGCCTCTGCCCTCTCAGTACCGGCGATAATTATACCTGTTCTGTCTGTTACGAATATCGAGTTGTATTCATCTGGTTTGCTATTCTGGTATTCCTCGAGATAATTAGACAGGCTGCTATTTATCTGATGGCTAAGATTCTGTAATTGTATTTCACCCTCGCCTTTGCCTTCATACAATTGATTGGCTTTCAAAACTGCAACCCTTACATCTGATGACAGGGCAAGACTTTTTGCCTCCTGTATCTCTCTGTCTAAAAGGAGATTTATTTTATTTGCCGCTTCTTTCGCCATTTCCTGGAAATTCATGCCGATACTCTGTTTGAGGGTAGAAATACTGGTCAGGCATGCCAGAGCAACTACTATAATCCCCGGAATAGTCCCTACGAGCAGTATAGAGGCAATAACCCTTTTCTGTATACTTCCTTTTTTCTCATTGCCCTGTCGGTTCTTATTGTAGAAAATGACTGTATTTTTTAAACTCACAACGAATTACTATTGCAGAAGAAATCTTTTTCTGCCATTTTAAGGGGGTAGGGGTAAGCGCCTGAATACGTACCTTCGAGATCCTCTGTCTTTACCCCGTTACTTGAAATGCCCTGCGGTCTTGCCGCAGGGTGTAATGCCCTGCGGTCAAGTAACGGGGTTTACTTCAGAGGGATGAGCAGGGGGAAAACTCTTTATAAATAATTAAGAGACTTTTAACAGCAATTGTCATACCAAACATATTAAGTCGAGTGTTAAATGTCAAACTCTAAAGAATTCAAGAGCAAGAAATGAGCCATGGGTTTAAATGTTTTATACCTTATGGTTTATATGTTCCTAATTGGAACTCACGAGTTCCAAAAAGAAGCTTTAAAAGTAAGGGTCAAGGGTCAAGGGTCAAGGGTCAAGGGAAAAATCAAATCTCTTAACTCTTTGAATTTCTGAATCATAACTCATTGCTCATTGCTCATTGCTCATTGCTTCTTTTGTATGGCATTTTGCTTGCATGATGAATATTAAGATTATCTATAAATTAGATTGCTTCGTCGCTTGCGCTCCTCGCAATGACACTTCTACTTTCTGTGTCATTGCGAGCCCCTTCGCTTGTGTCATTGCGAGCGAAGCGAAGCAATCTCAACATTACATTAAACAGAAAAATCTAAAAAGAAAGGGGGGATGATAAAAGAGAGTTAGGAGTTAAGAGTTAAGAGTTAATCATTAAAATTGAGGAGGTTAAGATGAGAAAATATTTATTAGCATTATTTTTAGTATCAATATTTGTAATTAGCTCCAGCATGGCTTATGCCGGTGTAAAGAGCAGCACATTTCACGGACAGTTCAGGATAAACTCATATAACCAGTCACAGGATTCAGGGGACAAAGATTCTTCAGGAAAAGATGTGGGGAGTGTTACCACAGCAGCATCGAGATTAAGATACAGACCAACATGGGATGTAGCGATGGACGGCGGCGTTGCAATGCACATGCAGCTGAATATCGGGCATATCAATTCAAATACATCAAATGCAAGGTTTGATAAAAGTGGGACAAATCCAGCCGTTGGGCTAAGACATGCCTATGTTCTTGCTCCGGTAACCGAAGGGGTATCGTTAATAGGCGGTCTTGTTCCATTATCAGATAAATTTGGAGATACCTTATTCAGCGGCGATTGGGACTTTAACCCTCTGACTTATGCCCTGTTGATAAAGGCTGGTGGTGCCGATATAAGGGCGGGATATGCGACATTGGCTGAAGGTTCGGAGGCTAACAATCAGGGAACTGGGAAGCAGACAGACGATTTAAGCGCCTATGTGCTGGATGTTGATGCCGGTGGTTTTGGTGCATCTTACTATTATATCGCTGCGGATGACGCCCATGCCTTAAAGGGTTCTTCACAGAGCTATTATGGAGCCAGATACTCGGGCGATTTTGGAGGAATTGGAGTAAATGCCTTCATTCTCGGTAATGGCGGGACATTTAAAAAAGGGATAGTAAGCGCAACAGAGGATGTCAGCAATTCGGGTATGGCAGGAAAGCTTGAGGTAAAGGTGCCTGTTGGCTCTGCAAAAATAGGCGTAATGGGAATATATGCATCAGGAAATAAAGACACGGGTAAGGGCTTTATCACACCATTGCAGGTTATTGACCATCATGGATACTGGGGATATACAGGAAAATTGAATATACAGGGACCAACAGATACAGGGATTGATGACCCTGTAAGGATTGATGGAAGCAAATATGGTGATGGTGGAACGAGGGGTTATGGATTGACAACTGTTCAGGCGAATGTAGATTTCCCTGTTGCGGATAATTTTTCAGTCTATGGAGCGGTTGGAACATTTAGCCAGAATGATGTTCCATCAGGACAAGAGAAAAATATAGGCACAGATGTCTATCTTCAGGGGAATTATGGTTTTGGAGGCGGACTCAATCTCCAGTTCGGCGGTGATTTTGCCTCTCTTGACAAGGGATATACGAGGACATCTAAGACAGGCTCAACAACCTTGTTGTTTGCAAGGTTCCAGCTTGAGTATTAAAAAATTCCCCCTCACCTCAATCCTCTCCCCTCTGGGGAGAGGAGGGGGAGGGTGTCACCCTGAGCAAAGCGAAGGGTCTAAAAAAAATAGATTCTTCGCTTCGCTCAGAATGACATCTA
>JACQEW010000300.1 GCA_016200365.1 Nitrospinota bacterium | reverse complement strand
TAACAGGTTGTTGAAAAAGCCATCTACTGTGTCATTCCCGCGAAAGCGGGAATCCATAATATATTGATTTTACAAAGACTGGATTCCCGATAAAAACTTCGGAAATAACATAAAAAGAGTTTTTCAACAACCTGTTAATTTTTTATATATTAACTCTGCGTCTTTGCTTCCTTTGCGGTCTTTGCGTTCCTCCCCCTCTCTCGCTGCTAACCCCTGCTTAAAGCAGGGGAACGAGAGGGGGATGGGGGGAGTTCCTTCCAATCTTTTGATGTGATATAAATCATATATTTTTCAAAAATTTCTCAAAAATTTCTCAAAAAATTCGCTTGACAGCCATTTTAAGTTAAGTCTACAATACACTCTGTGAAAAGCAATTTCCTATCTATTCTCCAGCCTCCACAATCTGCTTGAGGCTATGGGCTTTAAATTCGAGATCAAACTCAAAAAGGCGGGGTGAGGCTATCATGGATACAACGAATGGTTATGAAACACATGCTGATGAGGAGAAACAAATCATTATATCCCTTGATGCTTCAGATTGGACAATTAATAATGAACGTGAATTCTCGGACAACCTCTTTGTCGGGCGATTTAATTTTTTTCTGGTAGTTTTTTCTCTTTTTGCCACTGCAGGATTTGCGAACAACTTTACCCAGCACAAATCTTGGGTTTTCTATTTCGGAACGATATTGTTATTTTTTTGCTGGTTGCTCCTCTACCGCTCATATCAGAAAATTGACAAAATAATGCGAATTATCTTTAAGATGGAGGGACACCCTGCGACTAAACTGGAAAGGCTATTAAAACTGGAAGGTTACAAATCAAGGTTTAAGGCGGGGTTGTTAATGGGGGTTATCATTCCTTGGGGCTGTATTCTATTTTTCCTTAGCATTGCCATCATGGTCCAATATGGATACATCAGTTAACATTATTATCACATGAAGTTCGGGTATTACTTTTCTTCTTAAAAGCTCTGCTTTGCATACAGAAACTTAAGCCTCTGTTTATTTATAGTATTAATCTTATGTGCAGCTTCATCTGCTTATGCAAAAGAGATTCCTTTCGCACAGGAGGACAGGGACAGACTCAGAAATGTAGAACTAAGACTTGAGCGTCTTGAGACAAAGGTTGATGAAGGGCTGAAGGCGACAAATCAAAGAATTGATGGACTGGAAAAATCTGTAAATCAAAGGATTGACGATGTAAACAAAAGGATTGACGATGTAAGGGATGAAATAAGAGACCTCAAGACTTTTATGCTGTGGGGCTTTGGGATTCTCTTTGGAGGCATGGGGATACTGATTGGCTTTGTCATCTGGGACAGGAGGACGACCGTTGCACCTGTAGCAAGGGCATTAAAAGAAAAAGAGGGTGAGATAGAGGAACTGAAAAAGAGAGAAGCAGAGATAGAAAAAAGAGAGAGGGGCATCGAGGAGATTCTCAGAGACTATGCACAGAAAGAGCCAAGACTTGCAGAGTTAATGAAGGCAAAAGGATTTTAATGTACAAGTTTAAGATATGCCTAAGAAAAAATTTGAAGAGATTGATGCTACTGCTGACTTAGGTATCATTGCTTATGGAGATGATTTAAAGAGTTTATTTTCCAATGCTGCCGAGGGGCTTATGTCGCTCATGGCTGATATAAATGGAATTGCCGAATCCGAGTCTCTCAGTATAAATATAACCGCAAAAGACAGGGAGGGGCTGCTGATAAAATTCTTAAACGAGATAATATACATCAAAGACTCAAACGGATTTCTCTGTAAGAGGGTTATTATAAATTATCTCGATGATAATAATTTGAATGCTGATATTTGCGGTGAAACATACAATCCTGAAAGACATCAGCTTTTGTCCGGAGTAAAGGCTGCCACATACCATAACCTTAAAATTGAAAAGGTCGGAGAGAACTGGCAGGTAAAGATAATATTTGATGTGTAGCCTGGGGAATATTTTTTGAATATTTTTTGTTGATTATTATAGAATAGATAGAATAGGTTGAGTATTATCCCTTTATGATTAGAAAATTCATTCTTTTTTTATTTATAATAGTTATTCAGGTTGGAATTATCTTTCCTCCTGTCTCGCCTGCAAAGGCAGCTCAATGCTGTAAAACCTATTGCAATCATAAGGTGGAGAAGATGCCAAACAGTTGCCCCATGCACCAGAAAAACGATTACAAAGAGACAAATCCTGTGGATTGCTGTAAGAATCATTGCGTATTCATTGGGCAGATTGATGCTGTTACTGTAAAGCAGGATGCATCCATAAATGATTATCATTGTAAGATTTTTCCAATTTCACTTGCTTCTAACCATTACATCCCTTTAACCGTCTCATCATCTGATTTAAAGAAAGACCATCTTTCGTTTACCTATCGAGAAGTAACACCACCGCTTTTTATCCAGAATTGTTCCCTTCTAAATTGATCTGCATCGAGATTCCTTATTTTCATCTCATCAGAAACATGGGTTGTAGAAACATGTCCCTACCCGAATAAATCGGAAAAGAAAAAAGGGGATAGGGGGATGGCGGAGATATGGGGATAGAGATAGAAAAGAATTACAGAAACCTATCTCCCTATCTCCACTATCTCCACTATCTCCTTATCCCCTTTGCTTGCACTCTATAAGCCTTGAAGGAAGGTCTCTTATTTGGAACGCTACCAATTTTTAAATGCATTATTTGGGTTAGTGTGCGGTGAAAAATGACATTTTAATGGATAATTATATGAGAAAACATCTTTTGTCACTCATGGCAGTTATTGTATTGATATTATCATTTCCGCATATTTGTAGTGCAGAGAAAGCCGGGTCATCCCTTTTCTATTGGGAGATAAATCTATTTCAGGGATATTCCCGGAACGATGGCTGGACAGGAACCGGACCGAATGAGTTGAAGAAAAGTATCGGGGTAGAGGATTACAGGCGATTCTCCGGCGATTACGGTGACTGGCTTGTTACCGATCTCCAGATTCGTCTGACCTACAACAGCAATATAGGATTAAATGATGCACTCGACCTTGAGATACACAATGCCTATGCCCGATTCAAGCTCCTTTATGGCAGGGCGGATATATGGGTTGGGCACTGGGAACCTGCCTTTGGACAGGAGCCGCAGATAGACACCTATCCTGATATACTTGAAACACTATATATGAAAAATATAGGTTTCAAGCAGGACTGGGGGATAGGAGTAAGAGGGGCTTTTCCATGGTGGGACTATAAGCTCACTGCCACAAACGGCTCGGGTATGGGGATACAGTTTGAGGGAAACTATCTATTTGCCGGAAGGATAGGGATCGGTGACCCAAGTTTTGACAATTATAATCTTGGCTTCTCTGCCCTCTATGGCAAGACAATTGATTCTATGGGCAAGAGGCTCGTTTCATCGGACACTCCGTTGAAAAGACGGATTGGTATAGATGTATCCCTGTTTTACGGCTCATTTGAGTTAAGGGGTGAGGCGGTCTATGGAACAGAGGACGAAAAAGATGTTGCAGGCACATGGGCACGGATTTACTATTTTCTGACACCGGATCAAAAATGGAGAATGGATATGCAATATCAAAACTGGTATCACAACTTGAATAAAAAGGGTGTTGTTGATTCCGCTGCCTATGCTGAAACAAGTTCAGCACAAGTTTTAGGCTTTTCCTATAAACTGAATGCCCCTTATCTCCTTCGTATATATTATGCCCATGATATAGAGGGGAGGACAGGAAAAGAGGATGATAAGGTTATGTTTCAACTATACTATTATTATCCGGACATCAGGGGTATAACCAATCTGCAGTCGGATTATGGAGGTGAATGAAAATGAAGAACAAAGACCTATTTTATAATTTCCTGGTTATCTTTCTGCTTTTTATTGCTGCCGGGATATTCCAGGTATCAACAGTATGGGGGGCAGTGGGGTGTGCCCTCGATGACCCTGACCGTGATGTCAGGAGATTTTTCCCCGAGTCAACCGGATACAAGACCTTTTTCATTACAATCAAGGAACGAGGAGGCAGACCCATGGCTGATAAGATCGAAGAGAAATTGGGGGATTCCTTTGAGCCGATATACGAGCATCTTGAGGTTGAGCATCCCTACTATCAGGTTATGAAGGGGAAGGAACATATCGGGTGGGTCTTTGGTCAGAATCAGAAGGGGGAATACGGACTTATTCAGGTTATACTTGCCACAGACCTCAATGGCAGAATCCTGAATTTCTATTATCAGAGGTTCTCCTCGCCTGATGCCTCAAAATTCAGGCAGAAGTTATTTACAGACCGGTTCAGGGGGGTAACCCTGAAGGATATGGAGGCATATAATCCAAAGACAGGGGAAATCAAAGACCCCGATTCACCATTGAAAAAAATAAAGAATCCATCTCAGCGGAACGATATTGACTTCAGGGCAACCCTGAGGGGAATAAAAAAGAACCTTTTGCTTTTCCATACATTCTGGAAAGAGGGGGGACAATGAAAGCCTTAAAATATATTTTAATTCTGTTAATCTCTCTATTGATTACCGCCTTTAAATGGGGTTCACCGGCAGGAGAGTATGGGGATAAATTTGAAGTGAAGGATATTATCCCTATCAGAGAGATAATGGCATCACCTGAGAAATATATGGGGAAAAAGGTGGTCGTGGAGGGGGAGCTCTTTGATGTCTGTCAGGATATGGGGTGCTGGTTTTCCATCAAGGATAAAACAGGTGCAATCTATGTTGACCTGCAGATGGGAATCAAGTTCACCTTACCTAAGAATTCAAATGGCTATCGAGCTCTTGTTCTTGGGGAGGTAACAAATGAAGGTGGAAAAACATCTCTGAAACTTAAAGGTAAGGGGGTTAAGATTCTGAAAAAATGAAAATCTGTAATAGTTCACCACGGAGGGGCACGGAAAATAAATTTCTAATTTCTACGACCCACTTTGTGGGTGCCCCGAATTTCCAATTAAGGAATTTTATTTTTTTCTTCTTAATTGGAAATTAGAAATTGGGAATTGGTAATTTC
>JACQEW010000287.1 GCA_016200365.1 Nitrospinota bacterium | reverse complement strand
TAAAAGAGAAGGGCTTAATGGCGTAAATTATCTGACCCCATACCCCATATTAAGGCGCTATTCCCTTATGGGATTGGAAGATGATAAAAAAAAGATGTTCATACAGGAGATTATCGGGGAGATGAAAGAACATGAGATAGAAGGTCTTTATTATTATTTAAACCTTGGGTTTATGGCATCCGGGATAGGAGATGAAGATACTTCTTATGATATGATTCCGTTCCTCTCACACGAGGCTCTGGGTGGAATAATGATTGATGAAAGATTAGATGTCCTTGAAAGGCTCAAGGACTCGATTCATTCAGAGGAAAGGCTTGCAAGCACACTTCATCAGATAGGTATGGTTTATCAGTCAAAAGGTGATTATAAAAAAGCCTTTTCATATTATAAAGAGGCGCTTGAAATATTTAAAAGATATAACGATATAAAATTCACGATGACTGCATACAACAATATAATAGACGCCCTTTTAAAAGACAAGAGATTAGAGGATGCAGAGGGATATATAATAGATGCCCTGTCTATGGAAAAACAACTCCTCCACCTGTCTCCCGGGATAGTCATCCCCAACACTTTAAGGACATTAAGGTTTGCCATGGAGATAAAAGATAGGGCTAAGGATAAGACAACCATAGAGGGGCTTCTATCCTCTCAGGACTTTAAGATATTGATTGATTCGCTAAAAGAGGATTCAGGGATTTAATACCATATTTTCCCCGGCATAAATAAAGAACTCTTCGGCAGTTTCCACTCCAATCGATAGGGCATCAGCCCGTGTTTTCAGCCTTTCATAAAGCCTCTCCTTAAAATCCCTTTTTACGGATACATCGCGGCTCGTTATCTCATAATCGTCTTCGAGGGCAAGATCAAGCTCTCCCAAAAAGGGATATTCAGCCTGGGGATTTTCAAGGCATCTCTTCAGGTCTGTTGCATAAAGCTCAAACGCCTCTCTCCTGTTTTCTAATAGCCTGAAGAAGCCCCTGTAGCTTATCTTTTCGTATGTCCTGAAATTCAATTTCATTCTTCCCCGCTAAACACACCCTTTAGTATTTCCAACGCAGATGTTTTATCCCTGCTTATATTACAGTTGAATAATCAACAGGCGAAAGCTCATAACCCCACTGGATTATCTTTTCCATGAAGTCATCGCCGTTAAAGGGGTTGTCCTTGTGGGCATCGGTTTTTTTTGTGGAATAATAGTCGCTTATGTATTTTGCGATTACCTTATCGTTGATGCCGAGTATTACGATAGTATCTCTATTCTGAAGGTAGAAATGGATGGGATAATAAACTTCAGTGTCTCATCCGGCTCGTATTTAAGATAGTCGAATAGAATTTCTGTTTTCATCTAAAAATCCCCCTGACCCTTCTGGTATTTCATTAATGACACAATTGAGCCTCTTGCAAAAGTATAAACAGGTTGTCATTCCTGCGTGTTTCTGGCAGGAATCCAGTCTTTTCTGTCATGCAAACCTATGGATTCCCGCTCAGAACCCCTGATACCCCTGAGAGATTCAGTCAGGGGCAGTCAGGGGCTGCGGGAATGACATTTTTGGAGTTTTGCAAGAGGCTCAATTATATATCAGTTTTCCTTTACTCCTTCCTCATCTGCGGGAATAGTATAACATCCCTGATTGACGGGGAATTTGTAAATAGCATTACGAGCCTGTCTATGCCGATACCCTCGCCTGCTGTCGGAGGCATTCCGTATTCCAGCGCCCTTACAAAATCATCGTCCATCAGATGCGCCTCCTCATCCCCTGCCCCCCTCTGAGAGACCTGCTCCTCAAACCTCTCCCTCTGGTCTATCGGGTCGTTTAACTCCGTATAGGCATTTGCCATCTCCCTCTTCGATATGTATAGCTCAAACCTCTCCACGAGTTCAGGATTATCCCTTTTCTTCTTTGAGAGAGGAGATAAATCGAGGGGATAATCTGTAATAAAGGTAGGCTGTATCAGCTTAGGCTCAACTTTATAGTCAAATATCTTCTGCCATATCTTGCCCTTTGTCGTATCGGCTTTTGTAATCGGCGCACCCAATTCTTTTGCAAATTCGGATGCCCTTTTCGTGTCATCTAAAATATCAGGACTCACACCACCTAACTCGATTATAGAATCCTTAAATGAATACCTCTTCCACGGCGGCGATAAATCAATCTTTTCTCCGCCATACTCTATAACAGATGTCCCAAGCACCTCCTTTGATAAAAATGAGAACATCTCCTCTGTCAGATTCATTAAATCATTGTAATCCGCATAAGCCATATAAAATTCAAGCATTGTGAATTCAGGGTTGTGCTGAATGGATATACCCTCATTCCTGAAATTCCTGTTTATCTCATAGACCCTCTCAAGCCCTCCCACAACAAGCCTTTTGAGATAAAGCTCAGGGGCTATCCTCAAAAATAAATCCATGCTGAGTGCATTGTGATGTGTCTTAAATGGTTTTGCGGCAGCGCCGCCGGGAATCGTCTGCATCATCGGGGTTTCAACCTCAAGAAAGCCTTTACTGTTAAGAAAATCCCTCATTTTCTGCACGATAAGAGTTCTCTTAATAAAAACATCCCTGACATCAGGATTGACAATCAAATCCACATACCTCTGCCTGTATCTGATTTCAATGTCCTTGAGCCCGTGCCATTTTTCGGGAAGGGGTCTTAATGATTTTGTCAGGAGGGTGATATTCTTTGCACTGATTGTCAGCTCCCCTGTCCTTGTGCGGAAGACCTTGCCGCTTACTCCAATTATATCGCCGATGTCGAATTTAAGGAATGTATCGTATACGCCGTCACCCAATTCATCCTTTCTCACATATATCTGAATTTTGCCCGATGAATCCTGCAGATGGCAGAAGGTGGTCTTTCCATGCTCCCTCCGGGTCATTATCCTGCCTGCAATGGTAAGCTCATCATTAATTTTTTCCAGATCTTCCTTCTGGAGATTACCATATTTCTGCACAATAAAGGCGATGTTGTGTGCTGCCTTGAACCTGTCAATATACGGCTCGATGCCTGAATTCTTCAATTCCTGCAGCTTCGCCCTTCGGAGCTGCATCTGCTCTGAAATATCTTCCACTGTATTTTCTCCTTTAAAATTAAATTTTTCACCACAAAGACACAAAGGACACAAAGAAAAGAATTTTAAAAACCTTTTAAGTAGAAAGGGGGAAAATTGGAGAAACGGAGAAAAAAATAATTATTTTCTCCCTTATTCTCCCCTTCCCCATTTCTCCTTAATCTTTTCCTTTTGTTCTTTCTTTGTGACCTTTGTGTCTTTGTGGTAAAGACCTTATGCTGCGCCTTTTAACAAAAACGCCTCGATAAAATTATCAATCTCTCCATCCAAAACCGCATCTGCATTCCCTGTCTCTACCCTTGTCCTTAAATCCTTCACCATCCTGTAGGGGTGGAGGACATAAGACCTTATCTGGTTTCCCCAGCCTATATCCTTTTTCTCTCCATGTATCTCCTCCAGCTTCTCCTTCTGTTTCTCCTCCTCAAGCTTATATAGTTTTGAGCGGAGGATCTTCATAGCAGTCGCCTTATTCTTATGCTGCGACCTCTCATTCTGGCACTGAACTACAATCCCCGTAGATAGATGGGTTATCCTGACTGCCGAATCGGTCTTATTTACATGCTGTCCGCCTGCACCGCTCGAGCGGTATGTATCTATCCTCAATTCAGTCTCGTCAACCTCAACCTGTATATCATCTTCAATTTCAGGGATTACATGAACAGAGGCAAAGGAGGTATGCCTTCTCTTATTTGCATCAAAGGGGGATATGCGGACAAGCCTGTGGACACCGCTCTCAGCCCTCAAATAACCATAGGCATACTCGCCGGATACGGTAATGGTTGCATCTTTAATCCCTGCTCCTTCACCGGGCTGATAATCGGTTATCTCTGTCTTATAACCCCTCCGCTCTGCCCATCGAAGATACATTCGGAGGAGTATCTCCGCCCAATCCTGCGACTCTGTGCCGCCTGCACCCGGGTGAATCGAAAGAATGGCATTCGCCCTGTCATGTTCCCCGGAAAGCATCGCCTGAAGCTCGAAACCGTCCAATTCCTTTTTAATCCGTCCCACCTCTCCCTGTATCTCCGAAAGGAGGCTCAAGTCCGCCTCTCCGTGGGACAAATTTATCAATTCGCCGATGTCATCAATTCCTTTATTCAGACTGTTCCACCTCTCAAGAGGCTTCTGGAAAAGGGATTTTTCCTTTAAAATCTTTTGGGCTGCTTCGTTATCACTCCAGAAATTCGGTTTCTCTATCTCCGCAGATAGCTCAGCAATCCTCTTCTCTTTTTTATCGAGGTCAAAGACTCCCCCTGAGTCTGTTAAGCCTTGCCCTTAACTCCTCTAATCTCGATTTCAATTCCTCAAGCATTTTTCCTCCTTTTTAAATCTACTGAAATTATAAAATTTAGCCACGAATGAACACGAATTAACACTAAAATAAGAAGCAAGAAGTTAGAGGCAAGAGACAAGATTTTTTCTTGTTTCTTGTTTCTTGTTTCTTGCATCTATTTGGGTAATTCGTATAAATTCGTGGCTAATCAAGTCTCTCTCCCTGCTGGTTCAATCTTTTAGATTGAACCTTAATGTTTTTTATATCATAACTTTCTTGACTTTTCTAACAAAATATCGCATATGAATGTTTAAAAATAAATTTGACACAAAGTATAGAAACAAGGTAAGATGTAGTAACATAACTACATTAAGGGAGGATTATATGCTGCAGGTAGGATTAAGGGAAGCAAATATGCACTTTTCAAAATATCTAAAGATAGTTAGAGAGGGACAGGAGGTTGTTGTAACGGAGCGTGGAACCCCCGTTGCTATTATCAAGCCTCTCATTAAAGAGGAAACACCGGAGGATAGGGTCAGACTTTTGGAAGAACAGGGAATCTTGCGAAAGGCTGTTAAAGGGAAATTTCCACTTGGCAGTCAGATTACAATTGCAGGAAAACCCTTATCCGAGAGTGTGATAGAAGGAAGGAAAAACAGGTTTAAATGAAACTCCCCCATGGTCTCCGGTGGATATATATTGATACCAGCACCTATCTGAAACTATTTCTAAAAGAAAAAGGCTCTGACAAGGCAAGAAAACTTGCTAAAGAAAACAGCCTCCTTTCTTCTGCTATTCTTGCGAGCGAATGTTTTTCAGCCCTTTCCAGGCGAAAACATAGCAGAGAAATAGATGATAAGACATTTGACAGACTGGTAACCCGCATAAAAAAGAACTTGCCGTATATCGAGATAGTAAAACTATCGGATGATGTATCAAAGAAGACAGAGGAAGTTGTATTGCATTCAACCGCACGAACCCTGGATGCCGTCCATATAGCCTCGGCATTATTATTCCATGATTTAACTGGAATCAGTCTGACATTTGTTACATCCGATAAAAGGCAAGAGGAGTCTGCAAAGAACGAAGGATTAAAGACCATCTTTATCGGTTGAATATTCTCAATGAATCATTTATCTGTTATCCTCATCTACCGCACTTATAAGCATATCAAAGAACTCGGGTATTGCAGAGTTAACACTGCTCCAGTTGGGTATAAGGGATGCACCGAGAGGATCATCCATAAATTGCTCCCCTGCAGTCTTTATAGCCTGTGCAAAGGCTGATATGGCAAGCTCCTCATAGTGCCTGTCAAAAAAGAGTCCATTTATCATGGCATCGTCATGATACCTCATCATCATATCCTGTGCTGTGCGGAGATAGGTAACACGCAGGGATTTGAATAATCCATACGAAAAGGTTACACCCTCTGTAGCAAGGTTTCTGAAGAATGATAACTTACAACTAAACCCTAACCCTGCCCTCTCCCCTGAGGGGAGAGGTGATTGTAAGCTGTTGATCAAACCTGCCATAGAACCACTTAATTACAAAAATTGGTAAAACAGTGCTCATGGCAATAACAATGATAAGGACAGCATAGACATCCTCATTAAATATTTTTTCTGATTTACCAAGCTCGGCAAATATCAGCCCCACCTCTCCCCTTGGAATCATGCACAGTCCAATTGCCCATTTACGATAATAATCCTCTTTTATAAAGAATGCACCGATGATTTTGCCGGCAATTGCCACAATTAATAATACGGCAGAAAATATCCATACAAAGGATGACCCCCAGTTTACAGCCTTTAGATTCAGGGACAGCCCGACCATGACAAAGAAGATTGGAGTAAAGAGATGGATTATGGGCTTCATGTTCTCCTCGATGCGATGGGCAAAGGATGGCTCTGCATGAACGGCAATACCCATAGGCAGGAAGAACCTCCTGCTCAACGCAATACCGGCAGCAAAGCCTCCAAGCAATTCAGGGGCGCCGACTGCATGGGCAAGCCATGCAAAGAACAAAACAAGGGATACAACCGTAGTCGGAATAAGCCCGGGAATCTGGCTGATATTATCGAAT
>JACQEW010000286.1 GCA_016200365.1 Nitrospinota bacterium | reverse complement strand
CTTTGTCCTTGTAACATGGCTTGCCCTGATAGCAGCGGATAAAGAGGTAACAACGGTTAATTACCTTACAGAGAGCCAGCCCATTATGGAGATATTTTTCAAAAATATCGGATATATTGTCTTTAGTCCACTCACTTTATCGGGCATCCTCATCCTCACAGGATTATTTCTTTACTCGAGAATAATGGGGTTTGTTACAGTCCTCTCATTTTTTGCAGCTATAGGCTTTACCTTGATCTTCCCGAATTATACCCCTTTTATAAACACAGGGAGCTACAATGTAATCCTGACATCACTCGCAGTTGCAGGGATATTCTTTGTCCTTAACCCGCAAAGCCTCCTTATCGGTATTGCTGCATCCCTGTTTACAATAATTGCAGGAACCGGCATTACAACTATTCTTTCATCTTACAGGCTTCCAGTCCTCACCGCACCTTTTAACATGATTACCCTCCTCACCCTATATTTAATCTATAAAGAGAATGGACAACCCCCGCTCTACAGGGTTTACATACCGCTATCGCCGGAAGAAAATATTAAAACTTTCCTCAGGGAAAGAGAAAAGACAGGAAAGGCGGAGAGAAGACTTTCATTACCATTTATGGGGTGGTGGTTTGTCAGTCAGGGGATTGATGGAAGACATACCCACAAGGGGATATTTAAATGGGGATTGGACTTTATAGTAACAGAGAAAAATAAAATCCCTTATAAAAACGATGGTAAAAATCTCGATGACTATTATTGCTATAACATGCCAGTCATTGCAGCCGGTGATGGCGCTGTCGCCGCTGTAACATCATCAATACCCGATAACCCTGTAACTACAACCAATTTAGAATACAACTGGGGGAATCATGTCATCCTTCAGCACAGCCCGGGCATCTTCTCGGCGGCATGCCACTTGAGGCAGCAGGATATTCAGGTAAAGCCCGGACAGATTGTCAAAAAAGGACAGATAATAGGGCATGTCGGCAGCTCTGGTCTATCCCCCCATCCCCATTTGCACATGCAGTTTCAGTCCGTTGGCACACTGGGGACACAGACTATTCCGGTATCTTTTTCAGACTTTCTGACTAAGTATAATGAATATGACGAGTATATCCCCTCCGGCACCCCGGAAGAAGAGCAAACGGTTATGAATATCCCTGTTGATGGAGGTGTAAAAGAGGCTGTAGGTTTTGAGCTGGGACAGAGAGATAGGTATGATCTAAATATTAACGGTAAGATATATCACGATGAATGGCTCTATGATATGGATTCTGTCGGACTGCTATTTGTAGAGTCCTCACTTTTTAAAGACAGGCTTTACTTTTATAAAGGCGAGCGGTCTGTAGCATTTAATCGTTATACCGGCAAGAGATTAAGCGGCTTATCTGCATTAAATATAGGCATAGACAGGATACCCTTCTATGCAAGCGACAGACTGAGATTTCAGAAAAGAACCACCTATCTTGAATTGATGAGCGGGCTTAAGTCCGGCTTACAGGAACTCTCTCTCCCCTTTGCAAGCCTGTTCCCTTATGTCTTAAAAAGGGAATGGAATACCTTTCTCATAACCCATACCTTCCGTCCCATCAATAATACCTTTATATTATCAAGCAGTGTTGTGAAGGGGAATAAGCATATTGCTGATAGATCAATCATCTTCGAGCATGGTATTGCATCATTGACCCTTAAAACTAAAGGGATTGAGTGCAGACTGAAAAGGAAATTATAAAAAACATATAAGGAGAAAGGGAGAAAAAACACTAATTTTATTCTGAAATCTATTGAGGCTCTTGCAAAAGTCCCAATTCTGTCATTCCCGCAGAGATTCTGAGCGGGAATCTACCCCCGATAGATTCAGTCGGGGGCATATCCGTCCCCGAGTGCTTGTATCGGGGATAAAAGCATTTGGGGATGACAGACAGTTTTGCAAGAAACTCTACTGTTTTTTTATTTTATGTCACACTCCAACACATAAGTATAGATGTGGGGTATCCACTTACTTCCCAAATGACCAAAAATTTCCCAAAATTCCCAAAATTCACTTGACACCAATTTTTCGTAAAGGTATGATTTCTCTATGAAAAGCAGTTTCCTGTCTATAGTGCTTTTCAAAATCTACAAAATAGTATAATTTAATATCGGAAATCAATTATGGCGAAATGCAAACTATGTCTGACTAATATACAAATTCAGATATTATCGGAACGGTTTCCGTTCATCTAATAACTGGTTTCATTTTTATTACGCAACGGAGATACTCATGAAACTCTTCATAAGCTACGTACGCGAAGACATGGAGTCCGCTCAACGATTGTGCAACGACCTCGTGCGCGCTGGGATAGAAGTGTGGTTTGACAAGGACTCGTTGCTCCCAGGAGTGGAGTGGTGGCCAGAGATAGTTCGAGGAATCAAGGAATCAACTCATGTTATTGCCCTGCTTTCCACTAGAGCCGTTTCAAAAAAGGGTGTGATGCAAAAGGAAGTTCGTCGAGCCCTTGAAGTCCTTGAGGAGTTCCCAGAGGGTAGCATCTTTTTGATCCCGGCACGGCTGGATAACTGTCGGCCAACGTACACTCGGCTTCATGAAATTCACTGGGTAGATCTCTTTCCAAGTTGGGAATCAGGCGTTACGCAAATACTCCGGGCCGTTGGCTATGATGAGCGTGATTCTCCTCCAAACTTGAAAGAGGCCAGCTACCAGGAACTGAAACAAGAACTTGACGAAAGAAACAAGTACTTCACGTACATGGGTTCTGGTTGCTATCCCAACGACGGACGAATTGCAAGCTTTGCTCCCATTATACCTCGACATGGAAAGGGCATCCGGAGACCTAAATAATACCGAATTAAAGGGTCGCTTTAAATGCCTAACTTCACATTCAACCCGGACTGGCGCGATAAAGCCGCGCCAGCCGGTTAATTCTACGTTAGCTTATAGGAGACTCGATGGAAAGAGATGAGATTTACACCTTTTTCGACGCGGAAAAAATGGTGTACCAATTTGAAGAGGTATTAAATAAATACCAAATCGAAATTGCAAGGAATTCTGAACTGGAAAGATTGTGTCTCAATATTGTTGATATTGTTCAAAAGCATTTGAAACCTAATTTGAGACAACCAGAAGTAGATATACGCCCATATTTCAGAGAATTTTTGGGTATGCAAGATTTGATGACAAAGATTATTAGAGCAGAAAGAGATAAAGGTTTTAAACAGCTAATTCCACATCTAAATAAGCTCAATATCGCTAATCCTTTACAAAATAGGACAACATCCGTAGAGAGTCAGGACAACAACAAACTTTTTGAGTTGTTTATTGCAGCTTTGTGCGTAGGTTTATCTCCAGAAGAAATTGTCCTTGATAACCCTGATGTCTCAAAGGGGGATAATCCGGACATTATTGCTACGGTAAATGGGAAAAAAATTGGCTTGGGGTGTAAAGCATTGCACTCTCTCAATCCACAGAGTATTTTTAAAAATATTGAGAAGGCGGTGGATCAAATTGAAAAGTCGGCTGCAGAAAGCGGTCTTCCGGTCATTACGCTTAAGAATGTCATAAAGCACGATGACTTTTGGCCACTCATAAACGATGCAGACTTTAGGAAAGGAGAAGATCCCATCTTTGGTGCTTTTCTGGATTTGAACGTTCCATTGTCCAAGATAAGCGAAGTTATAGAGAATATCAAACAAGACCTCATAAACAATATCGGCATTTCTGAAATTAAAATCCTATTTAAAGGTAAGAAATCAGAGCCGGGTTGCTTAATATATTGTCCCACAACTACTTCTATGGTAATGAACCAGTTGCCCGTAACTACTAGATTGAATATCTTTAATCTTTTGACATTTGATACAGTATCTAATGAATGCCTTGACCTGCTGGTAAGGTTAAATCATCAATTGCAGTTGACATAATGGTATAGAGGAGAAGCTAACAACAGCATCGACCAGACGGAAAATAAAGGGGACGGTTCTATTTAAAGGAGATGGTTAAAGTTTTAGATGCAATTAGTCGGCCGTTTTCTGATATAATATTCACAAATAGTTAAAGGGCGGTAGTAATGGAGTTTGAATGGGATCCAGAAAAAGCAAAAAAGAACTATAAAAAGCACGGAGTCCATTTTGAAGAAGCCTCAACGGTGTTTTATGATGCTTTATCAGCTACTTTCGATGACCATGACCATTCAATCGGAGAGCACAGGCTAATCACTGTCGGTTTCTCCTCCATCGGGCGTTTGCTTGTGGTCTCACATACAGAAAGAGGTAAAACTATACGTATTATCAGCGCGCGACCTGCAACCGCGCAGGAAAGGACAAGACATGAAAACTAAAACACAAAAGGCAAGTGACGAATTACGTCCCGAATACGATTTCGACTATTCTAAAGCTGTTCGTGGCAAGTATCACAAACGGTTATCCGAGGAAGGAGCAAATATCGTTGTTCTTGAACCGGATGTAGCCAAAGCTTTTAACACCTCGACAGCAGTAAATGAGGCATTGAGGTCTTTACTTGATTTGACGAAAACGACACAGCGACTAACAAAACACTCCAGCGGACGGGCAATAGCCCGCCGCTGAGTTTCGTCGTTATGTATCTATATCCAGCTCTTTTATCAGCGAAACCTTTTGACAAGCAAAATTGATTATGTTATCTGCAATTATTGGTCTTGGAATTCTTGGTTTAATATTTGGCATAAGTCTTTCTCTTGCGTCTAAGAAATTTTTTGTAAAATTGGATCCGAGGGAAGAGGCGGTATTGAAGGCATTACCCGGGACAAACTGCGGCGCCTGCGGTTTTCCGGGATGCGCCGGATTGGCACGGGCGATTATCAAAGGTGAGGCTGCTGCAAACGGCTGCACATCGGGAGGTGCAGAGGTTATAAAGAATGTAAGCAGAATAATGGGAGTAGAAGCGGTTGTAAAGGAAAAGGAAGTAGCTGTTATTATGTGCAAGGGCGGCAGGAAAGAAGCGATGGATAGGTTCAGATATATAGGGGTTCATGACTGCAAAGCGGCGGCAATGATTGCGGGCGGTAATAAGGCATGCGCCTATGGATGCCTCGGTCTTGGGACATGCGAAAGGGTATGCCCCTTTGATGCGATTAAGATGGATGACAATTATCTGCCTGTAGTGGATGAGGAGAAATGCACAGGCTGCACCCTTTGCGCTGTCAATTGTCCTAAGGTTATAATCAAGATGATTCCTATATCAAATAAGATTCATATCCGATGCAACTCGCTCGATAAAGGGGCGGTTACAAGGAAAAACTGCACTGTAGGGTGCATTGCATGCCGAAAATGCGAAAAGGTCTGCCCCATCGGCGCCATAACTGTAGAAAACAATCTTGCTGTCATAAACCCCCTTAAATGCGACAACTGCCGAAAATGCGTCCCTGTATGCCCGACCGATACTATAGAAAATTATTTTGGCGGAGAGCCGAGATACGCAAGCCTGATGGAAGAAGAAGCGGAGAACGTTCAGCGTATAGCGGTTAGTAAATGATTATCTACACTAATCGCTATACGCTAACCGCTATACGCTAATATGAGGGAAGAAGGGATTGTAATAGAAACTTACGGAGAATTTGCAAAGGTTGAGGCAAAGAGGAGTCTTTCCTGCGAAGGGTGTGTAAGCAAAGATATGTGTAAACCGGGCGGCGGCAGCTCCATGATAGTCGAGGCGCTGAATCCTATTGGCGCCAGAGCAGGAGACAGAGTGGCTTTTGAAATTAGCAGAGGTGTTCTTCTTAAATCGTCCTTTATCTTGTATCTCATGCCTGTTATTTTCATTTTAACAGGCGCGTGGATCGGCGGAGAAGCTGCAAGTATCTATTTCCCGTCAGGAAATAAAGAAGCCATTTCTGCAGTATCTGCTGCTGTATTTTTTATCCTGAGCATCATGGTAGTCGTTTTTCTCAACAGATATTTTTTAAAAAATGTAAAATATAAGCCTGTAATAAAGGAGATTCTTTACGCTCCATCTCCTTCGCCAAAATAATATTTCAGGATTTGTTTCAAGATTTCGCTTGACAAAAATTAATTCGGTGTTATATTTTTTATCAAGCAGAACAACTATCTCCACATTAACCTGCTTAAAGGAGAAAAAAATTTTTAATCATAAGGAGGTGATAATTTAATATATGGCGACAAAAAAGAAGGCGGTAAAAAAGACAGCAAAAAAATCAACAAAGAAATGTTAATAACAAAAAGACTTAAAACTTTTACTGTTCCCCTTTGCTGGTTAAGGCTTGCAGCCCCGTATTTAATACGGGGTTCAATCTAAAAGATTGAACCAGCAGAAGCAAGCCTGAAGACTTGCCCTACAAGTTATTTGGGGAAAATTAGAAGAGCAAACCCACACACCTTGACCGCAGGGTATTAAACCCTTCGGCAAGAGCGTAAGGCATTCCCAATAAGGTGTGGGAGTAAATCTTGCAGTTGTTTTTTTTAAAGACGGACTGAATGCAAATCTTTACAAGGGTTAATGTGGAGATAAACCTAACATGAAAGTTCAGTCCACGGGCGGTAGTCGGGTATCATTTCTTTAAGCTTATCCAACAGCTCAGAGGTTTTTGTTTCGAGCGCAGCCCTGTATAATTCCTCAATTTTTCCATTCATGACTTCAAAGTTATTTCCCTTAGGCTTGATTACCTTTATCTTGCCGTGATAGGTAGGGAG
>JACQEW010000285.1 GCA_016200365.1 Nitrospinota bacterium | reverse complement strand
TTACTCAATAAAAAGAGAGGAGTATGGGATATAATGGAGGCATCAATACGAAAATTATATCCCTCGCTAAATTATCTCTTTTATCAAAAGCCATTGCACATAGCATTTGTATAATTGTCGGACAGCCTGGAAGGGGTGGGGCATTTTGGGTGTAACGGGGTAAAGAGGTTACCTTCTGGTATGAGAGCCATGAAACAGGCAAAAGGGTATATATGACCTTATCTGCAAAAGAATTTATCATACGATTAATAGACCACATACCTCTTAAAGGCTTCAAGATGGTTCGGAATGGCGGGTTATATGCGAGACGGATAAAAAGTATACCCTGTTAGATAATAGATATTCAATGGAATTATCCCCATTCAACAGCAAATATCTAACAGGGTATAGCTATAGAGGTACTAAAAAAGTGCAAGAAATTCATACAGATCCACCGCTCCGAAGGAACGTTTTGTTCATTGTATTTGCGATGTCAGGTTGTATTCCTTTATCTTTCTCCATAGGGTATTTCTTCCTATGCCTAATTTTTTTGCCGCATCTTTCTGGTTCCATCTGCATGAATTAAGCACCTCCTGTATATACAGCCTTTCTAAATTTTCAAGCGTCATGGAATCTTCAGCCTTTAATAAGTCCCCCTCACTCCCCTTTAGAAAAGGGGGGAAGGTGGGGATTTCGCTTTTTTGCAGGTTTGCCGGCAGCGCCGCCGGTGTTATATAGTTATCAAGTGAAAGGGCGATTGTCCTCTCGATTATATTTTCCAGCTCTCTCACATTCCCTTTCCAGTTGTAGCTCATTAAAATATCCATTGCATCGGGTGTTATACCCTTTATCTCCTTATTCATCTTTGTGCTGTAAATTTTTATAAAATGTTCGCTTAAGGGGATGATGTCATCCTTTCTATCCCTTAAAGGCGGTATTGTAATATTTATTACATTCAGTCTGTAAAACAGGTCTTCCCTGAACTTTAACTCTTTAACCAGTTTCTGAAGATTCTTATTCAATGCCGCGATTACCCGCACATCTATCTTTATATCCGTATTGCTTCCAACCCTCCTTATCTCATGCTCCTGCAATACCCTGAGGAGCTTTACCTGTGTGGACTGCGGTGTATCGCCTATCTCATCAAGGAAGATTGTTCCCTTATCCGCCTCTTCAAAGAGTCCTTTTTTATTAGATATGGCGCCTGTAAAAGAGCCTTTAACATGCCCGAACAACTCGCTTTCAAGCAGGGTTTCGGGGATGGCGCCGCAGTTTATTGCTATAAAGGGCATCTGGCTTCTGTGGGAATTATTATGGATTGCCTTTGCAACCAGCTCCTTTCCTGTCCCGCTCTCCCCTTCGAGCAATACGGTGGTATCCACCTTTGCAACCATAGAGATGGTTTCAAGGACTTTCTGAATCTCAGGGCTCTTTCCAACGATACTATCTATGCTGAATCTTTTTTTAATCTCATTCCTTAAATATTTAACCTCATTTATGAGCCTCTTTCTCTCCAGTGCCTTTTTAATGGTAAGCAGTATCTGGTTGCTCTCAAAGGGCTTTACAATGTAATCAAAGGCGCCGAGCTTCATTGCCTCCACCGCCGACTCGATAGTTCCGTAAGCGGTAATGACCAATATCTCGGCAGCGGGGTTGCTGTCCCTTGCAGATTGTATAATCTCCATTCCGCTCATATCGCCTATTTTTAAATCGGTGATAATCAGGTCGAAAAGATTATTGCTTATAAGCTCCAATGCCGTCTTTCCGTTTTCCGCTTCGGTTACCTTAAATCCATTGCGCTTCAAGAGTATGGACAGGGTAACCCTCATGGAATCTTCATCATCAATAATCAGTATGGAAGATGAATTGTTTTCAGACATAATAAAAAGATAGTAAGCAGTAGGCAGTGAGCAGTAGGCAGTATAAAGGTAAACTGCCTATTGCCTATTGCCTATTGCCTTTCTTGTTGTCTCCGGTATTGCTGAGTTTATAAAATCCTTTAAGATATTGTCAAGCCTTCTGGTTTCTTTCTTTAAGACCACAATCAGCGATTTTCTCTCTTCTTCTGTCAACCCTCCATCTGAAGAATTAAGGAGTTCTACTGCTGTTAGAATTGATGAGAGCGGATTTCTTATCCTGTCCGCTGCCTCAGCCGCCATTTCACCGACAGATGCCAATCTCTCGACCCTTTTTATCTCTTCGATATTTTGTTTTAAATCATCCGCCATCTTATTAAAAGCAATTGAAAGGTCTTCAATCTCATCCCCTGTTTCGATTCTTAATCTATGGTCAAGATTTCCATTACCGATTAATTCAGCCTCTTTTCTCAGCTCTAATACCGGATTTACTATTTTGTTTGCAGCAGTTAGTCCAAGGAGAGAGAGAACGCCGATCAAAACCACTCCGGCTGCCGATGTTTTCCATAGCAGGCTATACATAGGTGTGTAAGTCTCATCAGGATGCTGTCTTATAAATATATACCAATTTTTACCGCCAAAGCTGTCCTGCCCGAGATTTGCCGGCATCTTTACCTGTGCAAACCCTACTATAGATTTTTCCCCTCCATGTGCATCATCATCTGCTATGACCCACCCGGAGTTTTTATCGCTAATCTCCTTTAATAGGCGATTGTTTATGGTATGGCTCATAGGCGGATATAAGGGGCATATCAGCACTGTCTTATCGGAGGTAATGAGGTTTGCGTGTCCTGTCTCGCCAATCCGTATATCGGTTATGACTTTAAAAAGCTCTTCAATGTTGAGGGTTATATTTAATGAGCCAAATCCCCCGATCCCTCCTTCTGATGGGTGCCATGCCCCCTTTTCTAAAGGGGGGATTACGGGTATTGAGATATTCATAGAATAATTGGAAATTTCTTTATTAAAATAGGGCTCGCTTATTAAGATTTGTGAGTCTGGAGACTGGAGCCTGGTTAGAATAATATTTACATATTTTTGGCGGTTCCTTTCGGTAACAGCGTTTAGATAGGCGATAATTTCTTTTTCATTCTGATTAAAGGCGGTAATAACAGACGCAATATCTTCTCCTCTTTTTATTTCATCAATAATTGTCATGGCTATTCTGTCCGACGCCTCTCTCGCTATTTCTTGAAAATTAACGCCTATAGAATTTTTCAGCGCCCTTGTGCCTCCTGAATATGTCAGCATTATAGCCGCTGCCCCGGGTATTATTCCCACTATAATCATTGACAGGACGATTTTTCTCTTTATACCCTTTGTGAAGAAATTCATAACACCACATTATGCATGGTAGGAGCCAACTCCTGTTGGCGATATTTTCGCCGTCAGGAGACGGCTCCTACCGGCAGATTTATTATAAATGCAGTTTCATATCCATTTTTGCTTTCAATTTCGATATGCCCCCCATGCCTTTCAACGATCCTGTTTGCTATAGATAAACCGAGCCCTGTTCCGCCTTCTTTGGTGGTATAAAAGGGCTCAAAAATCTTATTCAATTTATCCTGTGGTATACCACAGCCGTTATCACTGATTGACACTTGAACGGTTCCTTCTCTTTGCCCATTAATATGCTTTGATACTATCCTGAGTTCTCCGTTGCCGTTCATCGCCTGAACCGCATTGAGAGTTATATTCCATATTACCTGCTTAATCTGGTCGTAGTCGAGCGGTATCTTTATCATATTTGTTTGAAGCTCCTTTTTTATAACCACCCCCCCTGCCCCCCCCTTAATAAGGGGGGGAGAAATGGGGTGTAGTAAGTTGCTGTGTTTAAGTATATTTAATGTATCCTCGATAATATCATTGATATTATTCGGGGAGAGTGCAGGCTCTTTAGGCTTGGCGAAGTTGAGGAAATCTGTCAGCATTGCATTCAATCTCTTTGTCTCCTTTTTTATCACATCGAGGAGCCTGTCTTTATCTGTTTCGGACCCGACGGAGTGTGAAGGGGAATGCAGGAGTGTTAAGGCAGTTATGATCGAGCCGAGGGGGTTTCTGATTTCGTGGGCTACGCCGGCTGCCATCTCACCGATAGAGGCAAGTTTTTCCGAGTGGACAAGTCTTTTCTCGAGCTTTACCTTTTCTGTGATATCCTGTGAAAGCTCCAGCATTTGTATGATGTCGCCTTTTTCATCCCTTATCGGCGCCAGATGTATTTGAAAATATCTATCCACCCCGTCCCTTGTTCTCCTGACCTTTATATAATGTTTTACCGAGCCGCCGCCTATAACATAAGGCATTTCGCAATCGTTACACACGACACTATTGTTTATTTTTTGATAACAGAATGTATAGGAGAGAGGATTTATATTTCCGAACCACCCCTCTATAATACTGTTTGCCCATATTATCCGCCTGTTTTTGTCTATGACGAATAAGCCTGCGCCCATATTGTCAAGTATCTTATCGAGCTTGTCCCTTTCCTCTCGTAATTCCTCTTTTGTTTTATGTATCTCCTCGATTTTTTCTTTGATGCGTTTTATCATGAGATTGAATGTCCCTGCCAGCTCTTTTATTTCCGCGCCTCTAATTTTCTCTACAGGTATGGTTTTCTCAAGTTCTCCCTGACCGACTGCCCGTGCAGCAACCCTTAATTTTTCCAGTGAGCCGGTTATTCTCCTTGCAATAAGAAATCCCATAGCTATACCTGCCAGTACAAGCGCTGAGGTTATGGCAAATACCTTCTTTCTTACCCCTGCTATCGTTCTTACCAATACCTTTTCACTTACCCCAACCCTCGCAATCCCTATTTTCTGTTTATCCAGAATTATTGGAACGGTTATATCGTAGATTTCTATTTCATCCAGATTTTTTATTGTCTGAATGAGGGGTTTATCCGATTTTATGGCATTCTCGTTTATGGCAGTTCTCGGCAGTGGCTTGCCAATTTCAAATTTTAATGGATTTGAGTGTGCCAGCAAGGTTCCGTCCCTTTTTAATATCATGGCATATACGACTACATTCTCCTGTAATCCTCCCGGATGGGTGGCAGGATTATCCTTAATCAGGTCGCTTGTCAATCTATATAATGTCCATATATCTTCATGGAGAAGGGGGTATGTGCTGAGATATGAAAGATTCTGTGCAATATTGATGCCTCTATGTTTTAATTCGTCCTCGAGGGTTATCCATTCTTGCCTTAATATGAATAGACTTATGGAGAGGGCGACAAAAAAGACAATGAGGGATATGGTTATGGATAGCTTATGTCCTAAACTCAAACCGCTCGTGATTTTCATAAAAAGATTTTTCTTGTTTTCTCACACAAAGCCACAAAGAACACAAAGAAAAGAATTACAGATAATCTTTTATTTTTTTTATTTCCTTTGAGGCTTTGTGTCTTTGTGTGATTATTTTTGTTCTATTTTTTCTTTTTATCTGCCACAAATTTCATCATCTTGCGAATGGGGTTATAAAAACTGTCATCAGCCTCGACAAATTTATCTACCAAGAGTCTTCTTAAAATCTCTTTTCCTTCGGCATCTTTGTCCATATTTAAAAATATATCTTTTATCTTTTTCTTCAAATTTATGGCGATATCACTCCGTATAGTAAATGGAGTAAATGGGTATAAGTCCCCCTTTTCTAATATCCTTGTCTTTGATATAAGCTCAGGATTGGTTGTGTATGTTAAATGCCATACATAGCTGTCTACGCTTGCACCGTCTACTACTTTCATAGCTACAGCCTCTATGGAATTATAATGGCTCCTGGTATATACATGCTTTTTGAAGAATGACTCAGGCGTCTCCCCCATCTGGGCAAGCCGGTAGGATGGGGCAAGGAAACCGGAATTGGAGAGGGGGTCTGAATATGCATATCTCTTGCCTCTTAAGTCTTCAAAACTTTTGGCAGGGGAGTCGGCATGGACTATTGTATAAGAATAATACATAGGCTTTCCATTTATCTGAGGAACCACCAGCAGTTCCGCACTAAAACTATTATGTCCCATTATATAAGGAGGACTGCAGGTAAAGGCAATATCCAACTCCCTCTTTTCCATCATATCATTAATTTCTTTATAAGTATCTCTCATAACCATCTCAACAGGTATACCGAGCTTCTTTTCTATAAATTTAAGGAGATGCTCATTTAGGGTAAGGTTCTCTTGCACTATAACCCCGGTTAACCCTATTCTTATGCTTGAAGACGTGTTTTCCTGTGCAGAGATAATCGCTGCCCATGCAAGTGAGGAGAGGAAAAGAAAGGTAAGAAATATCTTTTTCATAACAGGAAATTATAAAAAACATATAAGGAGAAAGGGGAAGAAGATGGAGAAATGGAGAGATAATAAGTCAGATTCTTTTTCCTCCTTTTCTCCCTTTTCTCCATTCTCCTTAATCTTTTTCTTTTGTTCTTTGATGTGAATATTACACAAAAAAAGATATTTGTCAATAGTTTGGTAAGCCCGCCCGCTGCCCTAAGTGTTCCAAAATGGAATTGACTATGCTCCATTTTTGATAGAATAAAAATTTTAATTGAATGTTTATGTAAAGATATTTTTAATAATCTCTTTATATAGAAAGGGTTAATTAAAAATATTCAAATTATAAAAATTTGGCACTCTCTTTGCTCTAAATTATTCAAATCATAAAAGGTTCACAGGAATTTAAAAAAAGAGGAGGTGATGAGATAATTTCCAATTTCCAATTTCTAATTTCTAATTTTAAAAGGAGGTGTAATTTATGGCAAAATGGGGAATGGTTGTTGATTTAAGGAAGTGTATCGGTTGTCAGGCTTGCACGGTTGCCTGCAAAGTAGAAAACGGGGTTTCGCTTGGAAGGTGGAGGACACAGGTAAGATACATGGCAAAGGGGACTTACCCGACAGTAAAGAAATATTTTATGCCGATGCTCTGTGACCACTGTGACCCTGCACCCTGCCAGAAGGCATCGAAGAAGAGCGGCGGAGACGCCTTCTATAGAAGTCCTGAAGGTGTTCTTCTGATTGACCACAAGAAATGTAAGAAGGGCGCTGACGGGAAATATGAGACGGATGCTATAGAGGCATGTCCGATGGAGGCGGTTTCTAATGACCCGGTTACAGGAATGCCGGACAAATGTAATTTCTGTTACCACAGGACATCGAAAGGATTGAAGCCTGCCTGTGTCCAAACCTGTATAGGCGGCGCAAGGGTATTCGGTGATTTTGACGACCCGGACAGCGAGGTATCGAAATTAGTTGCAAGAAATTCTATGAGGGGACTTATCCCGCATGAAATGATGAAGCCTGCTGTGGTATGGATTGACCTTGAAGGGTCAATGGTTGATTGGGGTGGAATAAAGGGATACAGGCAGATTGACCCGCAGGATTTCGAGAGCAATAAACTTTCAATGGGTGAAGTGATATAACACAACTAATAACTAATAACTGACAACTGACAACTATAAACAATGGTTGTAAGTTGTATGTTGTAGGTTGTAAGTTGTAGACGGAGGTGAAAAAATATGAACATAAGCCGAAGAGGTTTTATGAAGATAGGGGCGGCGACAGGTGCAGCCCTTGCCATATCTAAATCAGGCGTCCTGCAGTCCGCCGAATTCGCTGCAGGCGGTAAGAGTGTGAGTGTTGCGGGTAAGGAGAGAGAGAAGGTTCCATATACCTGTCTGACCTGTAACATAGAGGACGGCGGAATAGCATATCTCGAAGAGGGAAGGATTGTGAAACTTGAAGGTAATCCGGAGCATCCGGGTAACAGAGGGAAGCTTTGTGCAAAGGGTAATGCAGGGTGGCAGCATGTCTATGACCCTGACAGGCTCCTTCATCCATTAAAGAGAGCCGGCAAGAGAGGCGAGAATAAATGGAAGAGGATAACATGGGAAGATGCATTAAATGAGGTTGCATCAAAGGTTCAGTCGGCTGTGGATGAAGACCCGAGCACAGTGGCATTCCATTTTGGAAGGAACAGGATGCACGGCGCAATAGAAAGGTTCATGAAGGCAATAGGCTCGAACACCATCTTCAACCATACAGCGGTTTGCGAATCGAGCAAAAAGGTTGGTATGGAGCATACATGGGGTCCGGATATCGAGACACCTGACTTTGCCCATACAAACTACATACTAAACTTCAGCAATGTATGCGAGGCAGCATATTTTCACAATCCCTATGCTCAGAGGGTAGCAGAAGGCAAGGGAGTGAATAAGGCGAAGATGGTAACATTCGATGTCAGACTTTCAAACTCGGCAGGTTACAGCGATGAGTGGATACCCGTATTCCCCGGCACGGACGGAGCAATAGCACTTGCTATGTGCAATGTAATAATGAATGAAGGGCTTGCAGATGAGGACTTCATAAACAAGAACTGCAATGTCCCTGCCTCTGAATTAAAGAGCCATTTAAGCAAATACACACCCGAGATGGCGGAGAAGGAGAGCGGTGTCCCTGCAGAGACAATCAGGAGGATAGCCATTGAATTTGCATCGGCAGGTCCGGCAACCACTTACACATACAGGGGACCATGCAAGCATGTCAATGGTGCATACAATGAGAGATGCACCATGATGCTCAACATCATTACAGGTAATATCGAGAGGAGAGGCGGTTATAACCTGCCGAGGGGACTCGGATGGGTAAACGGAGGCGGTCCTGAGCCTGTTCCGCCTGCGCCATCGGCAAAGAGCGTTTTATCGAGCCCCCCTGATTATCCGCTGGCAGCGTATAAAGTATGTCAGATTCTTCCATACAGGATTATTGACGGCGCCCAGAAGATAAATGTATATTTCTCATACTGTCATAACCCTGTTTTTAGTCAGCCCGACTCGGAGACATGGAAGGAGATGCTGCTGGATGAGAAGCTGATTCCTTATCATGTTGCCACGAGCTTTAATATGGATGAGACAGTAATGCTGGCAGATATAATCCTGCCTGACACTACATTCCTTGAAAGATGGGATCCCGAGTCCATGCCGTCATCCTATATCGGATGGGTAGGATTAAGACAGCCTGTTGTAAAATCTCCAGGCGGAATGCCCACAAGAGAGGTATTAATCGAGCTTGGCAAGAGGATAAAACAGTCCAAACAATACTTCGATGGCGTAACAGCAGAGGGATGGGTAAGGAACCACTTTGATACAATGCCGGGATTGAAGGAAAATGGCGGCTTCGATTATATGAAGAAGCACGGCGTCATCAAGTGGCCCAAGCAGATCGAGGAGGTCTACTGGAAGCCCTTCCAGCACATACGGGTGCCGATCTATTTTGAGCACGTCAAGAAGGCCGGAGCGCAGATCCAGGCCATCCTGGACGGTCTGGGGATCAGCGACATCGACACCAGCGACTACGACGCCCTGCCTGGCTGGAAGCCCTGCGCCACGCTGCAGGCCAAGGACCAGGAATACGACCTGCAGGCCGTGTACTCCCGCGCGGCGCACCACCAGTTCTCCTACACGTTTCAGAACCCCTGGCTCGCTGAGATCGGGGCCCTGGACCCCTACAGCAACTACGTCAGCATCAACGTGGAGACGGCGCACCGCAAGGGGATCAAGGACGGAGACCAGATCTGGATCAAGGCCAGGGGAGCGGGGAGCACCCTGGGGGTGGCCAAACTGGTGAAGGGCATCCATCCGGAGGTGGTGGGGGTCATCAACAATGGTGGTCACTGGGCCCCGGGGATGCCCGTGGCCAAGGGCAAGGGGACCTTCTTCGA
>JACQEW010000032.1 GCA_016200365.1 Nitrospinota bacterium | reverse complement strand
AATTCCGGGTATCTCCTGCAGCCTCCTTTTTACTTTGTGATTCTCTGCTGCCTTATCCACTCTCGGCACAGACCTCAAAAGCCCCTGCGTATATGGATGTAATGGATTTGCAAAGATTGTCTTTACATCTGCCGTTTCAACGATTTTTCCTGCATACATAATCACTACATTCTTTGCCGTATCTGCAATAATACCCAAATCATGGGTTATCAGAATTACAGCAGAGCCGAATTCTTCCTTCAGCTTTATCATCAAATCGAGTATCTGTGCCTGTATTGTTACATCCAGTGCAGTGGTAGGCTCGTCTGCTATGAGAATCTTGGGATTGCATGCGAGAGCCATCGCTATCATCGCCCTCTGCCTCATGCCGCCGCTCAATTGGTGGGGATATTGATGTGCAATCCTTTCAGGTGACGGTATGCCGACAACTTTAAGCATTTCTATTGCCCTGTCCGATGCCTCTTTTCTGCCCAATCTCTTATGCACCCTGAACACCTCTGAAATCTGGTCGCCGATTGTAAAAACAGGATTCAATGCCGTCATGGGCTCCTGAAATATCATGGATATTTTATTTCCCCTGATTCTCCTTATTTCTTCGGGAGAGAGTTTAATCAAATCCTTTTCTTCAAAGATTATCTCTCCGTCAACAATCCTGCCGGGCGGCTCCTGAATTAATCTTAATATTGACAAGGCACTTACAGTCTTTCCGCACCCGGATTCACCTACAACGCCAAGGGTTTCACCCTCATTTACACTATAGCTTACGCCGTCTACCGCCTTTGCTATACCCTCGGAGGTGTAAAAATATGTCTTTAGGTTTTTTACCTGCAAAATAGGCTCTGCCATGCGGGTTATTATAAATTTCTTTTAGCAGTAAAACAAGGAATTTAATTCCCCCTCACCCTACCCCTCTCCCCTCAGGGGAGAGGGACGGGTGAGGGGTTTGTTCTAATTTTTTGTCTTGCATCCTGCCTCCTCTATCCTGTATCTTATATACATGACAATAAGAGAAGAGTTGTTACAGATAATCAGAAAGCAGTCTTATGAGAAAAGGAAGGTTGTCCTCTCATCGGGAAGGGAAAGCGATTTTTATATTGACGGCAAGATGACCACTACCAACCCGCAGGGTGCGTTTCTTGTCGGGAAACTGATGTTTGAGAGGATAAAAAATCTCGGACTTGATGGGGTCGGAGGGCTGACAATGGGCGCCGACCCTATAGCAACCGCGATTGCTATTATAAGTCAAATCGAAGGGAGACCTGTAACAGCATTCTTTGTGAGGAAGGAGCAGAAAAAGCACGGGAAACATCTCTGGATCGAAGGAGGGTGGGGCTTGAAGGACGGCTCAAAGGTTGCAATTATTGAAGATGTCGTTACAACAGGCGGCTCCACATTAAAAGCTATCGAGAAGGCAGAGGAGGCGGGATTTGTTGTTGTCAAGGTTTTAGCTTTTGTGGACAGAGAAGAAGGCGGAAGGGAGAATATCGAAAGAGTAGGTTACAGGTTTGAAACGATTTTTACAAAGAGCGATATTGCAGGAGAAGGGTGATGTGCATCTTTTTGATTGAAGACAGCGGGGAGGAGACGGGGTTCTCGCATTTTAAATCCCCATATAATAATTATTACTGTATCAGAAGGATTGATGACGGGGCTGCGGTTGGAACGAATGAATCCGCCTGCCCATATTTATCGGCATTAGAGGAGTGTCCTGATTTTAAGGAGAAAAACGGCAGTTTAGTCGAAAAGAAGATATATTGATTATTTAACATTTTTGATATATATTTCCTTGTAACTCTTCTAATCCGAAGGTTATAATAGCGAAGAAACTTTCCTCTCACTTCCGTTATTTTTTCTTTTGCTCTATTTTTAGAATGTTGCGGAACAAAAGAAAAAATAAAAAGTCGTTCGAGGAAAATTTCTTCGCCTATAAATTTTCTTGCCATTTTGCACAAAATTTTAATCATAAGATACTATGTTAATTTAAGGGAGGGATAGTTATGAGATATAAAACAATCGCTGATTTTAAGGATTCGTTAAAGGAGATTGTAGAAATAAAAGAGGGCGGGGCAAATGTTACGGATGCGGCAAAATTCAGAAGCCAGCTTTTAGACAGACTGATTTTTAATGCTGTATTCAACGGGGATAAGGAGATAAAAGGGAACTGCCGCTGGCTAATAAAATCCGCTGCCCTGAATCTCGGCGTGAGGACTGCTTCTATTCAGGAGCTTTACGATGTAATGGGGAGGGGTGGGCATAAAGGATTCACTGTGCCTGCGGTAAATATCAGGGGACTTTCCTATGATGTGGCAAGGGCAATGATAAGGGCTGCAAAAAAGAACAGCAACGGCGCCTTTATCTTCGAGATTGCAAAATCGGAGATTGGATATACTGAACAGCCTCCGTCAGAATATGCCACAGTCATTATAGCAGCAGCCTTAAGAGAGGGATACACAGGACCTGTTTTTATTCAGGGCGACCATTATCAGGTAAATGCAAAGAAGTATGCAGTTGATAAAAATAAAGAGCTTTCAGGCTTAAAAAAACTAATCAAAGATTCTATAGAGGCTGGTTTTTACAATATTGATATTGACTCATCTACAATGGTTGATTTGAGCAAATCCGATTTAAAGGAGCAGCAGAGACTGAATTTTGAGATTGCCGCTGATATGACTGCATACATAAGGGAGCTTCAGCCGAAGGGTGTAACCGTATCCGTGGGCGGCGAGATAGGCGAAGTAGGCGGGAAGAACAGCACGGTGGAGGAGCTCAGGTGCTTCATGGATAATTATAGAGATACTCTTAAAAGCAAGGGCAGTCTTAAAGGCATAAGCAAGATAAGTGTCCAGACGGGGACAACGCACGGCGGCGTGCCCCTGCCGGATGGGACTGTTGCAAAGGTGAAGCTCGATTTCGATACACTCGAAAAACTTTCAAAGATTGCAAGAGAGGAATACGGTTTATCGGGAGCTGTCCAGCATGGTGCATCTACATTGCCTGATGAGGCATTTGACAGATTTCCAAAGACAGGGACAGCAGAGGTGCATCTCGCTACAGGGTTTCAGAATATGATATATGAGAGCAGACATCTCCCTGCTGCATTGAGAGATGAGATTTATAAATATTTAAAGGAAGAAAGCGCCGGGGAGAGAAAACCCAATGAGACAGATGAGCAGTTCATATATAAGACGAGGAAAAAGGCATTTGGTCCCTTCAAGGAAAAGATGTGGACATTGCCGTCCTCTATAAAAGAGGCAATTGGTAAGGAGATGGAAGACAAATTCGATTTTCTCTTTAAAAAATTGAATGTGGTTAATACTTATGAAATGGTAAATAAGGTTATAAAACCTGTGAGTGTCCAGCCAGATTTAAAGAGAGAGATCGAGGCATGCACTGATTCAGGACCAAAAGAAAAGATAGTCCTGACGCCGGGACAGGATTAAAAAATACGATTTTAATGGAGGATTTATGCTTAGAAGAAATTGGTTAAAGATTAAATTGGTTTTATCAACCTTAATTGCTCTTTTCTACGCTACTGCATACGCCCAGTTTATAAATATCTCGGTTCAACAGGCTAAAAAGATGATAGATGCAAAGGACTATGGGTTAATCCTCGATGTGAGGACAAAAGAGGAGTTTGTCGGGGATTTGGGGCATATCGAGGGGGCGGTGCTTATACCGGTTCAGGAATTAAACGGCAGGGTAGCGGAGATTGAAAAATATAAGGATAAAAAGGTGCTTGTTGTATGTCACAGCGGTGTGAGGAGCAGAAAGGCAAGCGACTTCCTCACACAAAAGGGATTCGGCAATATCTATAATGTGGTTGACGGCATGCTGGGATGGAATTCGCAAAAGTATCCTGTAAGAACAAAAGAAAAAGATTAAGGAGAATGGAGAAAAGGAGAATTAGGAGAATTAGGAGAATAATATATAAGGAAGCCACGAATCCATGAATGTTAAAATTTTCATGGATTCCTGGATTCCTAATAAAATTAGTGTTTTTTCTCCATTTCTCCATTCTTTTCCCTTTCTCCTTAATGGTTTTTATAATTTCCTTGTACACCAGGAAAATCCGCAGGGGGTTTTCGTGTCTCTCATAAGACATATTCTTGAAACAACAACAGGGTTAAGGAAAAAGCATGAGAAAAGGAGTGAGGCGAGGAACTATACTGCTGCATATAACGGCACATTGTCTCTCCCCTCACAAAACGAATGTTTTAAGATAAGCCTCGGCTACCTGGAGCGATTTCTTATTAAGGCGAATCATGAAAAAATAGACTCGGGGGTCAGCGGGGGAACACTGATACTCGATGAATGGATTGAAGGGTGCGGGTTCTTTTCCGGGAGATATACGCTGCGGAACGGCAGGGAAACAATCAAAACCGGCTCATTCTCATGGGAAGGGGCGGGGAATATCGAAGATACCTGGGATATGTTCACTGAGTTTGAATAACCGCCGCAATAGCCGGAATATTACTTTAGCTCTGCCCGATTCTTTCAACTTCCAAAACTGCAATAAACAGGAAGAGATGTTTAAAGGAGAGGTGAAAAAATGAATTACGAAAATTTGGTTAAGATAAAATTCCCCATGAAAAAACGGATAGCCCTCGTAGCACACGATTCGCGCAAGAAGGACATGCTGGAATGGGCGCGCTACAACAAAGACCTGCTGACAAAACGCGAGCTTTACGCCACCGGCACGACAGGCGCGATACTTGAGAGAGAACTGGGGTTTGACATCCACAAATTCAAGAGCGGCCCGCTTGGCGGCGACCAGCAGATAGGCGCGATGATAGCCGACCACAAAATAGACATCGTGATATTT
>JACQEW010000274.1 GCA_016200365.1 Nitrospinota bacterium | reverse complement strand
TAAAATTTTTTCGTGTGTTTCGTGTATTTCGTGGTTCATATTGCTTTTCTAATATAAAGAGGTAAAATCACCTGCATCGTTGTTCCCGCTCCCTCTTCGGATTTACAGACAATCTCCCCCTTATGCTCTTTTATTATCCCGTAAGAGATGGATAGTCCCAGTCCGGTCCCTTTTCCGACCTCTTTGGTGGTAAAAAAGGGATTGAATATTTTTTCCAATAACTCCTTTTTTATGCCTCTTCCATTATCTTTAAATTCCACCACTACAGAGCTTCCATCTATTTTATTCGAGACAATTATCTCACCCCCCTCTGTTCCATGGGCTTCTTCGATGGCATCTCTGCAATTGGTAATGATATTCATAAACACCTGTTCCAATTGGTTTATATCGGCATTAACTGCAACATCTCCTTGGGCAAGATTTTTACTCACACTTATGCTTCTAAGCCTCAATTGTTCGCTCAGCAAAATAAAAGAATTATTTAAGGCTTCATTTATTGAGACAGGGACAAACTCATGAGGGGACTGTCTGGAAAATTCTCTAAGATGCTGAATAATCTTTTTCATTCGCTCGCAGCTTTCGTCCACATATTGAGTGTATTCCATAATATCTTTAAATGCGTCGGGGTATTTTCCCTTAATCAAGCCCTCTATCTGCTTATTAAATCCCTTTACAAAATGCAAAGGGTTATTCAGCTCATGGGCAATACCAGAGCTCATCTCTCCCAGGGCTGCAAGTTTTCCGGCTTGTATTAATTGGGACTGCGCTTGCTTTAAGTTACGCACGATAAAGAAGACAAATAACAGGGAAACGGCTGTTGAAAGCAGCGTAAGGACGAGCGTAATCAGTCTCGATTTCTCGTAATTATCGACTCTTATCCGTATCATTTTATCGTTTTCGTCTGCGGCGACGTTCCAGAGTTCGAAACTCTCTTTGATCGCCTCCGTGCCTACTGAGATATACTCTGCCGGTTCCACATTCTCCAAATTCGCTATTTTTTTTATCAACCCTATAAATGCCTCGTTCGCCTTTGTATATTCTTCGAGTGCAGGCGGGATATTTTTCTGGAGGCTCGGACTGACCCCAAGGAAATTCTCATCTTCATTCAGGGATACCTGAACGCTTCCCCTGACCCTGTCCAGATCGGACTGCTTCAGCAGGATGGCATACTCGTTTAACTTTATCCTCTCGTCGAGTGTGATTGTCTTTCTCCTGATGATACCCTCTCCATAAGATAGAGCCTTCTGCAGCCTGTCTTGAGTCTGGGGCAATGCCAGAAGGGTAACATCCATCAGATAATATGTATCGAGGTCAGGGTCAAGGATGAGATTCGAGGTATCGCCTATATGTGAGATAAGCGCCCTGATGCCGGAAATTAAACGTGTATGCCTCTTATCCATCTCGCCCTGTTTTATATCGGCAAACCGGGATTTCAACTCCTCCCATTCTTTTTTTAAAGTGTCAGGGTGATAATGCTCTCTCTTTCTATTTGCAAGCTCCTCCACGGTTGTCTTGAGCGGGATTTTAAGCCTGCCGTCGGACTTCTCGAGGGCGGCGAAGTCTTTGTCTATGAGGGACTGCTTTGCGGAAATCTCCTCTTTAAGCCCCGTATCTCCGCTTAAATATCGATTCGCCGTCAATTTATGTTCGGAGATATGCAATAGAAGCCTTTCGAGGGGGCGCTGATACTCGTTTCCATATATCTCGTTTTGGTTGAACTGGATATTGTAATTGACGCCCTGGATTGCACGAAAGAGCAAGACGCCGATAGTCAAGCTGAAGGTGGTACAAATTAATATCAGTTTCTGCCTTATTAACAGGAAATTGGTTTTCATAGGCATAAATTTGCTTTTTACAGGTATATGTATATATATATTTTAAAAAGGCTGCTGTCAAGGGCAAAAATTTGGCTTATTTGGTTTATGCGAAAAATCTTTCACAAACAAGAAATTATTTATAAGCGGCTATGAATGTGGCGAGGTTTTCTTCTGTCTTTAGCTTTTTTGCGGCGGATTCTGCCTGCTCCTTTGTCTTGAATTGCCCTATCCTGACCCTGAACCATTTGCCATCAGGAGTATCGTAGGTGGTTATATAAGATTGATAGCCTTTACCTTCGAGTCTCGATTTCAGTTTTGAGGCATCATCCATGGTTTTGAAAGCGCCCGCCTGAACAGTATAGAAAGGCTGTAAAGGGGGTGATTGATTTGTCTTGGTGTCCGGAGGTTTTGCCATTGGCTCATGGGTTTTGTTCTGAATCTGAGCCTGTTTTTGCGGAGCAGGGATTATCTTCTGGCTCGTGGATTCCTTCCGGACATCTTCTTTCTTTTGACCTTTATCCATAGTCTGGGTTTTGAGCCTCTCTGAAGGAGGTGACGACTTTGTCTCCGGAAGGGTTTTAAAGAATGTCAATTTGCCTGCGTCAGGGGTTTTGGTTTTGTCGGAGGGTTGAATCGTCCCATGGGGCTCTTTCTGAATAGTTTTTTCAGACGATGCGACATGGTTCTCTGATACAGCAGGAGGCGGCTGAGTTACATCCTCAGCTCTTTTCTCTATTTGAGAGGAATGCGGGACGCTTTCCTGTGAAGAATCTTTTATCGCTATAATATCCGGAGATGAATTTTTGCCAAGGGTAAATCCAAGTGCGAAACTCAGGATACCTATGGCAAATATACTTATTATCAGGAGTATTGACTGGACGCTGTTCAGTTTTATTTCAAAATTTTTAAACATAAAATATACAGATTACACAGATTTTTAACAGAGATTACAGTGATTTGAAAAATGTTTAATCTGTGTAATCAATTTTTACATCTCCTCCGGTGCCGATACACCAAGAATATCGAGGGAGTTCTTTATAACGATTTCCAATGCCTTTATCAGTATAAGTCTTGCGTTTGTTAAACCTGTATCATCCGATATGATCCTGTGCTTATTATAATAGCTGTGGAACTCTCCTGACAAGTCCAAAATGTAATGGGTAATTAAATGAGGCTCGATGTGTATAGCCATCTTCTCTATAAGCTCCGGAAATGATAGAATCTTTTTTATCATCGAGATTTCTTCAGGAAGTTTCAGAGG
>JACQEW010000023.1 GCA_016200365.1 Nitrospinota bacterium | reverse complement strand
GCCTCTTTTCCATCATTGGCTGTCATCACCCTGTATCCATACATCTCCAGCATCTCTTTTGCAATCTCACGGACAGCGGATTCATCATCAACTACAAGGATTAACTCTCCCTGCCCTTGATACAACCCTATCTGGCTTTCTTCCGCCTGCTGTCCTTTATCCGCCACCGCAGGTAAATATACCTCAAAGATTGTCCCCTTTCCTATCTCACTGTGTATATCTAAAAACCCACCGTGGCTCTTCACAATTGACAGGACAGTAGAAAGGCCAAGCCCGGTTCCCTTTCCAACCTCCTTTGTTGTAAAGAACGGCTCGAATATTTTATTGATAATCTCAGGAGTGATACCGATGCCTGTATCAGACACCTTTATCAGCACATACCTGCCTGCCTTTGCCTCCGGGTGAATGTGAATACGGCTTTCGTCAATAGGCATATTTTCGGCGGTTATTGTCAATGCGCCGCCATTGTGCATTGCATCACGGGCATTGACGCACAGATTCAGCAGTATCTGATGCAGTTGTGTTGCATCTCCATGAATACTCCAGAGGTCTTTGGAAACATCCGTAACAATGTTTACTGATTTTGGAAATGTTTCCCTTATAATCCTCTCCATTTCTCCAATCAAATGCCCGGCTTGAATAGCTGCACGATCCCCTTCAATGCCCCTGGCAAATGTCAGGACTTGTCTGACAATATCCGCACCGCGTTTTGTGCTTGATTCGAGGGTTGAAAGCATCCACTGGCTCTGCTCATCAGGGAGCTTCCGCTGAAGCACCTGAATTGCCATAAGAATCGGCGTCAGCACATTGTTTATATCGTGTGCGATCCCGCCTGCCAGTGTGCCAATGCTCTCCATACGCTGGGTACGAAACAGATGAGCCTCTATCTGTTTTTTCTCGGTAATATCGGTGCTTATAACAAGTATTGACTTAGGCTTATTTTCATTATCACGTACAAGTGTCCAGTGGCTCTCTACAATTATTTCTTTGCCGTCTTTATTTATCTGATTCAGCTCACCCATTCACTCACCCTTTTCTATTATACTGTTGATTGCCTCAACAAACCGTGATAAGCCGTTTTTAAATAATAATTCATTGGCATTCTTGCCTACGGCTTCCTCTGCTGTCCAGCCATACAATCGCTTTGCCCCTTCATTCCAGAACAGTATGCTGCCCTCCATGCCCCTGACAAGAATTGCATCCCTTGCTTTATTGAGAAAGGCAGCCTGCTCCCTTATCTGCTCCTCTGCCCGCTTGCTTTCTGTAATATCTTCAAAGACCTCGAGGATTGCCTTTTTGCCTTTGAAATGAATGTCCCTGTGGGTTATCTTAAAAATCCTTCCACCCATTACACAGTCTATCTCTATTGCATTACTCCCCTTTATTTTTATCGTCTCTTTCATCGGACAGCTCAGGCACTGCCTTTTGTCGTCCTTATAAACCATATAGCATTTCTTCCCCACCGCTTCCCTGCCGACCCGATGGGCCAGCACCTCATTCATATAGAGTATGTCGAAGTTTTCATCCACGATGTCTATACCCATGGGAATAGTGTTAAAGACATTCTCATCAAATGCCTCGATTTTATGTTTTGGTATATCCTTCATTGACAATAAACAGTAAGCTGTTATATATTAATTTTTATAATTAAACTACAGGATATTATATTAACATCCTGTATATTTTTTGTAAACCCACCTTGAAACCTAAAAACTGGTTTGAGAGCTTAAACTGTGCCATCGAAGGCATCCTTTATGTAGTAAAGCATGAGAGACACATGAGGTATCACTTTGCCATTGCAGGCATTGTCCTTCTCATAAGCCTCTTTTTAAACCTCTCAACCTTTGAGTTTGTTCTTTTAGCCGTATCTATTACCTTTGTCCTCTTTGCAGAGGTTATAAATACAGCCTTTGAGACCATTACGGATATTATAACTACGGAATACAATCCTATGATAAAAACCGTTAAGGACATGGCAGCTGGCGGGGTGCTGATAGCATCCATAGGCGCTGCTGTTATGGGCTACTGGGTGCTTTCGAGGCATATCTTTCCGCCGATGAAACTTTCCCTCGTTTTAGTCAAGAGGTCTTCGGAATTAATCACAGTCGTCGCTTTGATTATAGTGATAATCCTCGTGGTTATACTCAAATCGAGGCTCGGAAAGGGGAAGCCTTTGCACGGCGGGCTTCCAAGCGGTCATGCCGCCCTCTCTTTTTCTATATGGACGGCGGTATCGCTTATTACATTAGACCCGCTTATTACGATACTGACATTTATTATGGCGCTTATGGTAAGCCACAGCAGATTGCTGCTGGAGATTCATACAATAAAAGAGGTGATTGCAGGTGCAATGCTTGGTATAATGACTACGGTGGTGATATTTAAAGTGTTTGAGTAAGGCAAGTAAGCAGTAAGGAGTAGGCAGAAAGATAGTAGACAATAAAAACAAGCTGCCGACTGCTTACTGCCTACTGCCTACTATTTTATATGGAGGGTATTTTATGGATAAGAATCTTGCGTTGGAGGCAGTAAGGGTAACGGAGGCGGCGGCGCTCTCTTCGGCAAGGCTGATGGGGAGGGGGGATGAGAAGGCAGCAGACCAGGCAGCGGTGAATGCCATGAGAAAGGCATTCAACACGGTAAAGATTAAGGGGACGGTGGTGATTGGAGAGGGTGAGAGGTATGAGGCTCCCATGCTTTACATCGGGGAGAAGGTCGGCTCGGGCGATGCAGATGCCTCTGAGGTGGATATAGCACTCGACCCTCTCGAGGGGACTACGATTACCGCCAATGGGGGACAAAATGCCCTCTCGGTAATTGCCATGGGACCTAAGGGGAGCTTTTTACACGCACCCGACACCTACATGGAAAAGATTGCAGTGGGTCCAAAGGCAAAGGGGGTTATAGATTTGAACAAAACTCCTACTGAAAATCTAAAGGCGATTGCAAAGGCTATGAGCTGCTATGTGGAAGATTTGACTGTTATAATTTTAAACAGACCGAGGCACTCAGATTTGATAAAAGAGGTGAGGGCATGCGGTGCGAGGATAAAACTGATACCGGACGGAGATGTATCCGCTGCCATAGCTACCGCAATAGCCAAATCAGGCGTGGATGTCCTGATGGGTACCGGCGGGGCGCCCGAAGGCGTCATCGCTGCAGCAGCCCTGCAGTGTGTAGGCGGAGATATGCAGGGGAGGCTTAAACCAAGAAATGAAGGAGAAATAGAGCGGGCAAAAAATATGGGTGTAACGAACATAAATAAAATCTTCAGTATTGACGAGCTTGCCAATAAGGATAATGTGATGTTCGCTGCAACCGGTGTAACCGACGGCGATATGCTGAAGGGTGTAAGGTTTTTCAGCGGCGGCGCTACCACACATTCCATAGTAATGAGGTCAAAAACGAGGACAATACGATTTATCGAGGCGGAGCATCATTTTAATTTTAAGACCGATTTTGAGTTTTAATTGACAAATTTTTTAATTCGCCCTATATTGAAAGAGGAACAAAGACCTGATTTTAGACAGGATATACAGGATAAAACAGCCCCTGATAGCTGCATTCAGGGGCTGTTAATCCTGTCAAGTTTTTATAATTTGCCTATGCCTACGGAAAAAAATCTTGCACTCCTTACCTACGGCTGTCAGATGAATAAATATGATTCGGAAAGGATAGCCGGGATACTTCAAAGCTGCGGTATCAGATTGACGGATAATTTAGAGACCGCAGATGTAATTATACTGAATACATGCAGCATTCGGGAGAAGGCTGAACAGAAGGTATACAGTCAGCTCGGAAGACTCGCACCCCTGAAAGAAAAAAATCCGGACCTTATTATTGGAGTCGGCGGCTGTGTGGCACAGATTCAGGGCGAGAAGATACTTCAAAGAGCGCCGCAGGTAGATTTAGTATTTGGGACACTCAACATAAATAAACTACCCCATCTCATCAAAGAGATAGAAGAAAAGGGGGCAAAGATAGCCGATATAGATAATGAATATAATGTTGATGAAGATAAAAAGTCAATCAAAAGAGAGGGAAATGTTCATGCATGGGTCAGTATCATGCACGGCTGCGATAACTACTGCACATATTGTATCGTTCCTTATACAAGGGGGAGAGAGAAGAGCAGGACCGCTGCATCAATACTCATGGAGATAAGAGGACTTGCAGGAGAAGGATTTAAAGAGGTAACCCTCCTCGGACAGAATGTCAATTCCTACGGCAAAGATACAGGGGAAGGTATAGATTTTCCCGACCTCCTCTCGATAATTGATAAGATAAAAGGTATCGAGAGGATACGGTTTATTACATCTCATCCAAAAGACCTGTCCGATAAGCTTATAAAGTCAATGTCTGACCTGCCTCATGCCTGCGAGTATCTCCATCTTCCAATACAGGCAGGCTCCGACAGGATTTTAAGCGGTATGAACAGGGGGTATACCTCCTCCGATTATCTAAAAAAAATTGACAGAGTAAAAGAGTCAATTCCCGAAGCCTCATTATCCACGGATATAATAGTAGGTTTTCCCGGAGAGACCGACGATGATTTCGATAAAACAAAGGACATTATAAAGAGGGTTAGATACGACGGCATATATCTATTTAAATATTCCCCAAGACCCGAAACCCCTGCTGCTAAATTTTCAGACCCGATACCGGATGATGTCAAACAGGCGAGGTTTGAAGAGATTATGGAGATGCAAAAGGAGATAACCCTTGAGAAGAATAAAGCTTATGAGGGAAGAATCGTTGAAGCGCTAATCGAGGGAAAAAGCAGGAAGGATAAAAAGAATATCCGACCTGAAGTCTCAAGTTACACAGGCAGGACAAGGACGAATAAGCTTGTGATAATCCCCCCTCGCCCCCATTTGACCTCCCCTCAATCCCCTCCTTTAGAAGGAGGGGAACGGGGAGGTCTAAAGGGGGGAAGGGGGGGATTATCACAAGCTTATTCGTCCTTGTCCTGCCTGTGT
>JACQEW010000022.1 GCA_016200365.1 Nitrospinota bacterium | reverse complement strand
TGATAAGGAGAATTTAAAAGCCCCTGAATGATTCTATCAGGGGTATAGGGATTATATGTAGTGGGAAGATATACGATAAGACGAAGGGGTATGTTCTTGGGTTGCATAAGGATGAATGGAAGGTCTATGACAACGGGCATCAGGAGTGGGATTACGCAGAATTTGGGTATCGTTATGATTCATGGGAGAGATTTTATCGTGGGATATACACGAAGCCGAGATATGAAGGGAGGCAGGAGTTATTAGAATTTGCTCGCCCAGAGAATATTATCATAACGAACATAGGTGTAAACCATAAGGTATTGGCGAATATTGGAACTGAGAAGCAGGAGGAGATGAGGTGTGCGGAGTGGATAATAAGGGAGTATCATCAGCGTGGAGCGGATGAATTACCGCTAGGGAAAATTTGTTTCACGAAAAAAATCGCTCAATTTAGGTTATAATCACAGAAAAACCGGTATCTTTAAATAGGGATAAAGAAGGACGATTGCATGGTATGGGAGAGTCGCCTGCTATTCAATACCGGGATGGTTATTCGGTATATGCTTACAAGGGAGAGTTGGTTCCTGAAGATTGGGGAAAAACACCGACTCATAAATGGGACCATAAATGGTTTTTATCAATGAAAAATGCAGAGCTTCGCAGTGTGGCTGTTGAGGTGATAGGAAATGAAAAGCTCTTATCAAATATTGATTCAACTGGTTAATACTTATGACAATGACAATAAAATCAGATAAAGAAAGACACGAGGAAAACCTATCAAATCTATATGAAGATGCGATGACTCTTATTTATAATGTTGATACCTTTCCTGCCGGAATAGAAGCTCTAATCGGTTTAGCCGATAAAAATTATCGTCCGGCTATATATATGCTCATCGTAATGCATAAAATAAAAATAAAAGGAAATCCATATTACGAGAAGGTTGCGCGATGGTTTGATGATGTAGAAAAATACGGTTCTCCCATGCAGAAATTTACCATTGCCAGTCTGTATTTATTATATGTTCCTATAAAGCAAAAAACTCAAGCCGAAATCATGAAGTGGCTGCATATATCGGCGCTATATTGGCCTGCGACGGCGCTAATACTTGCGGGCAGGTATTATGATGGCAGGCATACAAGGAAAGATATCAATAGGGCAGCTTACTATTACTATTTAGGGGCGCGGCGTGGTAATTTTAACGCACAATATCGCCTTGGAATTATGTATGAATCGGGAATTGGTGTGTCAAAAAACTTAGAAGAGGCAATTTTTTGGATAGAGACAGCGGCGATGCTGGGGCATGTGCGGGCCCAACGCTATATGTTTTTTACATATAATGGACTATCATCGAATCGCCCGGCAAGCAAAGAAAACGCTGCATATTGGTTTAAGCGATGGATGGAAGGAAGGCAAGCGAAAAAACACGGAGAAGCCTACGGGTATTGTGAGAAATGTATGACAAATTCCACGATAGAAAATTTGCCATATAAATTAAGGAACATAAGTTTTTGTGGTGAAAGAGATGTAATCCTGTAAGCCAATGAGGATAATTTAATAATGCAGGACACTCGTCCATACAGAACCTTTCCTTTTTCTGTGATTTTATTCGAAAATAAATCTCCCATTTGCAGGCGATTTTTGATACTGGATGGAGTGAGGACGATTAAATCCAGTCCGAAACAGTATAATCCACTTGGTTTACCCACTCTGACTTTCAAGAGTAAACATGCTATACTTATAATGTTCAAAGGTGGTGATTTCATTGAGCGAGAGTAAAGCTCTTTCCCAGCTTTTAAAAAACCGAACCCACAACCACAGGAGGTGAGTCATACGTTGGTTTTTTTTGCCGATACATTCGCCATGATCACATTCTCGACAGTTGTCGGAATGGTGATTGAGATCCTTGTCTCTGGCATGACTTTAGGACAATCGGCACAGGCTCGTTTGACCGCAATTCCAGCAAATCTGCTCACCGCGCGGCTTTACGGAATCTTCAGGGATTGGGTGTTCCAACTAATGAGGGCGCTCAAGGGAGGACAGGTCAAAGAAGGCATTGCCGACATCATGGCTTTCATTCTCTTTCAAGTGCCTCTCTACGCCACAATCCTTGCAATCTCCGGCGCAAACGTTCACCAGATCGCAACAGCTTGCGGCGCAGTCACGATCCTTTCGGTTTTTATGGGGAGACCATACGGTATTTTCCTCGACTTCTCCAGATGGCTGTTCAGGATTAAGAGGCAAAGTAATTAGAGTCCACCTCAAACGAATGGAAGCATTCATTCTGCTGGGCATCTTTCTGCTGCTATGGAATAGGGTAATAGGGTGTAGATGAATTTGACACCCATAAGTACATGGGCGTTAATTTGCAGCAGTAAAAATCGTGGGTGCTTTATGATAAAGAAGTTTAAGAATTCGACCGAGCTAAAGAACGCTATAAATGCTTCAATAAAAGACAAGGGACGTCTTATAACCTTAGAGAAAATGTTGGTAATTATGCCTGAAAGGAAAGAAGAAGCGAGATATTAGGGGTATTTTAAAAGGGCTGATAGATAAAAAGGCGATTGATTTAGTTTGTGAAGATCGGGAGTCATGGCGTTAAAGGTAATTGATACATAGGTGATATTGAAGTTATGCACTGGATGAAGACGGGGCTGATGCAATTGAAGGACTATTTGAAAGGATAAGATGCCGTAAGGAATCCGCAGTTATCCCAACGACCGTTTTAACAGAATTGGTCGCTAATGAATTTGATAATTTTTTAACCCTTGAAGATGTCTTGAATATATAGTGTATGTAAAGCTGTAAAACTTGACTCTTTATTTCTACATTGTTAATATTATAAAAAAGGGGTTAATATGCTGCAAACTTTAAATTATCATTATCAGAAAATCCTTAAAGAACTCGAAGTATTACCAGATGATAAACTCATCGAGATAGAGGATTTTATAGAATTTCTAAAAGAAAAATATATAAGTGAGCTTATGGAAGAACCAAAGGATTTTCTCGACCAAATTGAAAGAAATATAGCCAAATCATCTTTATATTCCAGAAAATCATAAAAGAGATTTAAAAGCTCAATGTTAGTGAGGCTAAAGCCTCGCCCTACAATATTTTTTCCACTTTGAATAAACCCGGGTATTTGTCGTCGTCCAGCAATATCTTTTTTACCTTTCCCTGCCACAGATTTATAAATTCCTCATGCACTTCCTTGCTTGCGCTTCCTGAAAATACTTCCTGCATCAAATCCCCCATCTTCGGGTCTTGCGGTAGCACAGAGGTGTCGTAAGTTATCTTCACGCCCTTTCCGTTATCGGTTCTATAAAAAAGGAAGGTGTTGTATTCAAAATTATCCTCGTCAAAGGTGAGGAGGTTTTGTCTGTTAAATTGCCCGCCAATACCCCTGAAGCCTGTAACCGGTGCAGCCCCTGTTATGAGCGATATGACCTGCGACATTGGACCATAGGCAAGGTCTGTAGGTTTTCCTTTTATAATTACCTTTATATCCCCCCTCATAGGAGTATCATTTTCGTAGAGAAACTTGAGAGCCTTTGCTGTTATTTTATAAGCCCCTGATACAGCAGGGCAGGAGTGTCCCGCCAGCTTTACTGCATCGGCATACTTAAATACGAGGAGATCCCCTTCGTTTACAGCGCCGAGTGTATAAGCAAGGGGGTCCTTTAATTCTATTGACTCCGCCTTATCAAAGAAGTCCTGTTTCCATTTACTCTGTCCCTCCGGCATATTAATCCCTCCTTATGCAAGATGCAAGATTTTTCTTACTTCTTACTTCTTGCTTCTTGTTTTTCTCTGTGCCTCAGTGTCTCAGTGGTTAAAATCATGTCTTTGCTCCTGCAAGTGCTTTATCAATCTCATCATTTATCTCTTTTAATATCAAATCCGGCGAGACACTATGCATCATTGCAGTCTGTCCGATCGTTTCTGTTGCCTGACCCGGACAGGAGAAGCAGCCTGCGCCGTAATGTTTTTCAAATATCCCTTTTGTCTCCGGATAAACGCCGAGCAGGTCGCCGACAAGCACATCCTTGCTGCACATATCCCCTCTCTTTATTGCAGCAGTAACTTTTGGAGCCGGGGGTGCAGGAGGCTGGAAGGATGAAGGTTTAAGCCCTGAGCTTTTAACAGGTTTAACTCCCTTACCGTTAAGTGTGTCATTGAGCTTTTGGACAAAACTCTCTAAGTCCACACTGTGAATCTTGCACGCCTGCTTTATCGTTATCATCTTTGCAAAGGTCGCCCTCGCAGCAGGATTTGACAGCGCCTTGAATCCGCTGTCAATGAAAATCTGCAGGAGATGCGGCCACTTTTCAAAAACAGAAGATACCTTCATGTCAGATGTTATAGTCTCTTTCGGCTTCTCTTCCTTTTCCTGAAGTGGAGGCGGAGGGACGGCTATACCCTGCGGGGCTGCACAGGCAGGGGTAAGGACTGTATAGATATTGGCTATGAATAAAATGATGGATACTGCTGTAACCGTTGAAAATGTGTGAAAGAGTATCGTCTTCCAATCGGAAGACCAAAACCCGCCTATAAGATAGGAAAAGAGCATTCCTATTAACCCGATATTTGCCCCATAAAAATGGACAGGGACCAGACCGGGCCATTTTAGAGGCTTTGCATTAAATCTCGGCAGGACATGGTAGGCGATGCCGAATATCATCATTGACATAAAACCAACCAGATTGAAATGGACATGGACAAAGGTGTAGTTCACTCCGCTGAAGACATTAACCGCCATGAGGAGTCCGAAGACTACCCCGAACAAAAGATAGAATATGCTTACCTTGACAAAAAGCTTTGGATACTTTTCCATTTTTTTAACCTCCCTATAAAAAAGATCACCAGAGCACCAGGACACCAGAGCACCAGATTTCTGGTGCGCTGGTGCTCTGGTGACTGATGCCCTGTTTATTTACCTCGCCAGCTTGGCGGCGAAATATATTAACAATATGGCAAAAATGGTATTGAGTCTAGCAAGCCATGAGACCTGCCATCTTAATTTTTGCAATTCTTCTAGCCCCATCCCCCCTTTAACCTCCCCTTTTTCCCCTCCTTCTGAAGGAGGGGAAAGGGGAGGTGGTTTAAAGGGGGGTGAGGGGGGATTTTGCTCTTTTAGATTCTGCATCAAAGCAGTCATCCTTGGACCAACAAAAAAGTCATGGACAATACTTAATATAATCATTAAAAAAACGAGTGTCAATTTTATTGCCAGGGTCTTTCCGAATTCCGTTCCAAAGAGCTGTGACGGAAAAAATATTTCATGGCTCATACCCCTGTTGAATATATTGAGTAAGCCTGTAATCAGAAGCACAATAATACATATCCATCCGACAAGTCTGAATCTTGTCCCGATTGTTTTTAACAGACTGCCCCTCAATGACAGCGGTTCTATATTTCTTGAGACAGGCGCCAGCACAAAGGCAAGGAACAGCATGCCGCCAAGCCATATAAATGCTGCAAATATGTGAAGATAGACTGTAAATAGATAAAGGCTCATTTTACCCCCACACCCAGAAAGCCCCGCTATTCATAGCGGGGATGAATGGATAGATAAAAATTATTCCTTTCCCCCACACCCCGTTTTTCAAAACTGGGTGTGGGGGTTTATTTATAATACTATAGATTGGTGAATCTTAAAACCATGATGTAAATCATAATTGAGTGTCCTGCAAAAACTCTTTTTTCTCACTTCCGTTACTTTTTCTTTTGTTCTATTTATTTGAAATTATTACATTATGGAACAAAAGAAAAACTAAAAAGTCGTTCAAAAAAAGG
>JACQEW010000311.1 GCA_016200365.1 Nitrospinota bacterium | reverse complement strand
AAGGAAATTATAAAAACAAGGAGAAAGGGGAAAAGGGGAGAGATGGGGATAAGAAAAGAATAAAAAAGATTCAGGACACAGATTTACACAGATAAAGAAGAAATTAGAAATCAGAAGCAAGAAACAAGAAGCAAGATTCTTTCTTGCCTCTTACATCTTGTCTCTTGCATCTTGTTCCATAATCTGTGTTTATCTGTGTCCAATATTTTTTTCTCCTTTTCTCCCTTTTCTCCATTCTCCTTAATCTTTTTCATTTGTTCATTTATACCGTTTCACCTCAAACCTCATCAATTCCACATCTTCATCCGGCATTATACCTGCTTTTCTTTTCGCAATATAAATCTGCTCCTCTGCCGTATCCACCCCTTCAATGTCAGGAAGGAGAAGCCCTCTCCTCCACCCCTTTGTTACAATAACCCCGTATCTCTTTGGGTCAAGCTCATCAGCGGAAGTTATCTTTTCCGGCTCGGTAAGGACATCAACGGATATATCCAGTGAATCCAACTCTTCAGAAGCAACAGGAGGGAATCTGGGGTCTCTAACAGAGGCGCTTATGGCATTTTGTATAACCTCTAAAGCTATATTGGGCTGGGTAGGGGAGAAGGTGCCTATACAGCCGCGCAGCTCGTCATGTTTTTTAATTGAGACAAATATCCCTGCCCTGCCTTTCATTTCCTCCGGCAGCTCGGATGGAGGCGATATAACTTTGCCTGTCTTTATGTATGTCTCGATGGTATCTCTCGCAAGCTTGACTAAAGGATGTGTATCCATAAACATGAAAGTGAAAGTGCAAGTGAATAAAAAGTGCAAGTGAAAGTGCAAGTGCAAGTGAAAGGATAAACAAAATTACTTACACTTACACTTACACTTACACTAAATCAGTTTTTTCTCTCCAATATATAATCAGACAGTGATATAAGTGCATTAAAATATTTCTCGGAAGCAGGGGTCTTTAAAGGGGCTATATTATTTTTTGCGTTTTCGATAAACCTTCTTGCACAGTCCATTGTATAATCCAATGCACCGTGGCTGTTCATCAGATAGATAGTCCTGTTTAACTGTTCTTTACTGATTTTCTCTACGCTCACAATCTTCCTCAACTCTTCTTTCTCGTTTTCATTCGCCTCCCTGTAGAGATGGATGAGCGGCAGCGTGATTTTGCCTTCGGATAAATCATTCCCTACAGGTTTTCCCAGAATCGTTTCATTTGATGTATAGTCAAGCAAATCGTCCACCAATTGAAAGGCGATCCCGATATTTCTTCCAAAAGATATTAACGCCTCCTCTTTATCGGGGGTTACGGCTCCGAGTATGGCGCCTATTCCGCAGCAGGCGGATATAAGGGCTGCGGTCTTGCGGGTTATCACATCTATATATACATCTTCAGTGGTATCGAGATTATATTTGTAAACAAGCTGCTTTACCTCACCCTCTGCCACATTTTTTGATGCATCGGCTATAAGGGTTATTATCCGCTTATTGCATTCCTCGGACATTAAATAAAAAGATTTTGAGAAGAGATAATCGCCTACAAGAACACTTGCATTATTTCCCCACTTTGCATTTGCAGAGGGGTTTCCCCTTCTTATATCAGCCTTATCTACAACGTCGTCGTGCAGAAGCGTGGCAGCATGAATAAGCTCTACTACGCAGGAATACCGTATATGGCTGTCACCGCCGTTATATCCGCACAGTTTTGAAACTGCAAGCACGAGGATGGGTCTCAATCTTTTACCGCCGCCGTTGGAGAGGTAGGCGCTTATTGTGGGAATAAGGGCGACATCCGACTGAAAATTTATCTTTAAATACTCATCTACCTTTTTAAGGTCATCCTGCAGGATGGTTATAATTTCTTTAAAGCCCATAAGGGAAGGATAAATTAGCAAGTCTCCATTGTCAAGGGAAAATTCTTTTAAAATAGTGAATATAGTGGCTTGACATATCGGCAATAAACATGCTATCGTATTAAAAAATATAGTATATCTGCCCACGGAGACGGTTTCCGTGGGCATTGTATTTTGTGGTCAAAATTATTTAAGCGGAGGAATGTATATGTATGCAGTGATTAAGACAGGCGGCAAACAGTATAAGGTATCTCCCGGAGAAACCGTAAGGATTGAAAGGCTTGTGGGAAATGTCGGCGAAAGGGTCAGCTTTGATAATGTGCTGATGGTAAACACCGATCAAGATGTAAAGATTGGAAATCCTCAATTGACAGGCATACCTGTTATTGGCGAGATAGTTGACCAGGGCAAATCAAAGAAGATCAGGATTGTAAAAAAGAAGAGGAGAAAAAATTACAGGAAGACACAGGGACACAGGCAGCTCTTTACGGCAGTAAAGGTGCTGGCAATCGGTGGAGTTTCTCTTGCATCGGGAAGTGTGACTTATGCAGCTTCGGGAGCTATCACCGGTGCAGCTTCAGGATCTATTACTCAGAAGATGCCAAGGAAGTCGAAAAAGGCTTCCAACGTGGCTTCAGGGACGATTACCGCAGCAGCATCAGAAAGCGTTACAAAGAGAAAGTCAAAAACAAAGGGAAGTTCAGGTGCAGCTTCAGGCACTGTTACAAAGTAAGGAGGAGATAAATCATGGCGCATAAAAAAGGTCAGGGAAGCACGGCAAATGGAAGAGACAGTATTGCAAAAAGGCTCGGCGTTAAGAGATACGGAGGAGAGGTTGTTTCCGCAGGCAGCATTATTGTGAGGCAGAGAGGGACAAAGTTCTATCCCGGACAGAATGTGGGACTTGGCGGAGATTATACCATTTTCGCAAAGATAGACGGGGTTGTTAAGTTCGAGAGGAAGGGGAGAGATAAAAAACTTGTAAGTGTAGTAACTGTTTAGCGATTGGATAGAAGTAAATGCTAATCATCATTGCAAATTGCAAAATGCAAATTGCAAAATAAGGAGATGATTTTTCTATAATTTTGCATTTTAAAATTTGCATTTTGCATTGAAGTTTAGCTATAGCTTCTAATAGCTAAACTGCTACTATGTTCATTGACGAGGCAAAGATATATGTAAAGGGCGGAGACGGAGGGAACGGATGTGTAAGTTTTCGCAGAGAGAAATATGTCCCGAAAGGCGGGCCTGATGGAGGCGATGGGGGAGACGGAGGCAGCGTAATAATAACAGCGGACAGGAACCTCCATACATTAATTGATTTTAAATATAAGCAGCACTATAAAGCTAAAAGAGGCGCACACGGACAGGGGAGCAACAAATACGGAAAAAATGGCGAGGATTGCAGGATACGGGTTCCTGTTGGAACAATAATAAAAGACGCCGATACTAAAGGGATTCTGAAAGACTCGAATGAAGACGGCATGGAATTTTTTGCTGCAAGTGGAGGCAGGGGCGGTAGGGGAAACGCAAGATTCAAGTCTTCTACAAACAGGGCGCCGCGACGGGCGGAAAAAGGGTTTCCCGGAGAAGAGAAATGGCTCCGCTTGGAGCTTAAACTCCTTGCGGATGTTGGCATAATAGGTTTTCCGAATGCGGGAAAATCTACACTCATATCAAAAATATCTGCTGCACGACCGAAAATTTCAGATTATCCCTTTACTACCCTGGCGCCTAATTTAGGGGTTGTGGCGGTAGAGGAGCATAAATCCTTTGTAGTTGCGGATATACCGGGTCTTATAGAGGGCGCTCATGAGGGGAAAGGACTCGGCATAAGATTTTTAAGGCATATCGAGAGGACAAAGATACTCCTCCACCTTATTGATATGTCATCAGGGGAGGAGGGTAGAGACCCACTCGATGATTTCATGACGATTAACAGAGAGCTTTCTCATTTCAGCCCCGAATTGGCATCAAAGTTACAGATAGTGGCAGGGAATAAGATAGACATCCCGGAGGCACGAGAACGGTTTAAAAAAGTGAAAGGCAGGTTTAAAGATATAAAAGTGGATATTTTCCCTATTTCTGCTGCTACAGGGGAAGGGGTAGATAAAGTAATAAAATGTATAACTGAAAAATTATTCAAGAACAAAAACATAATTTCACCACAAAGACACAAAGAGCACAAAGAAGAAAAGAACAAAGGAGAGAAATGAAGAATGGAAAAGGGTTTTAAATACATTTTTCTTCCTAATCTTTTTTATTTATTCTCTCCTTTGTGTCCTTTGTGTCTTTGTGGTGAAATGTTTTTATTGTTTCCTTTACATGAACAAAGGAGAAAGATATTAAAGAGAATCGAAAAAAGATATTAAAAAATATAAAACGGGTTGTAGTTAAGATAGGCAGCGGGGTGCTTACATCTCCTGACAGGAGCAGATTGGACGATTCCGTAATAGAGGAGATTGCACGTCAGGTTTCAAATCTTCACAAATCAGGATATGAGATAATTCTCGTATCATCAGGCGCTATCGTCGCTGGCATCAAGGAATTAAACATAAAGGATGTTCCGAGTGAGATACCTTTTAAACAGGCGGCGGCAGCAGTCGGTCAGAGCCATTTGATTGGGAAATATGAAAGGTATTTCAAAAAAGAGGGGCTGAAGGTTGCCCAGATTCTCCTGACTCATGATGATTTAAGCAGCAGGGTCAGATACCTCAATGCAAAGAATACCATCCTTACAATCCTTTCTTTCAGGGTTATTCCTATCATAAATGAGAATGATACTGTAGCCGTAGACGAGATAAAGTTTGGCGATAATGACACCCTATCCGCAATGGTTGCAAACCTTGTGGATGCCGATTTATTAATAATCCTGTCGGATGTAAAAGGTTTATATAATGCCGACCCGAAATTGAACCCGTCAGCTAAATTGATACCTCTTGTGAAAAAGATAACCCCTGAGATTGAAACTATGGCAGGGGAGAGCAAATCTGCAACAGGGGTGGGAGGTATGACTACAAAGATTCAGGCTGCGAAGAAGGTATCTTTGGCAGGAATACCTGCTGTTATAGTTGACGGAAAGACCGGCGGTGTTATCAATGCTGTCATTAATGGTGAAGATGCAGGCACACTTTTTCTGCCCGATAGGAAATTATAAACCGCAGAGGCGCGGAGACGCAGAGAAATAAACAAGATGCAAGATGCAAAGATGCAAGAAACAAGCTGAAAGCTGAAAGCTGAAAGAAGTCCCCTTTGAGCTTTGAGCTTTCTTGCTTCTTACTTCTTGCTTCTTGTTTTTCTCTGTGCCTCTGCGTCTCTGCGGTGAAATTAAGTTTTTATTCTATGAAAGAGAAAATTTTAAAGATTGCACAGCAGGCAAAGGCAGCGTCGAGGAAACTGTCAAACCTCTCGACTAAGATTAAAAACGATTCCCTTCTGGCGATGGCGGAGATGCTGGAGAATCGGGGCGATTTCCTGATGGATGCGAATTATAAGGATGTTGAGGGTGCAAGGGAAAAGAGGCTGTCCCCTGCTATGATAGATCGCCTGACATTGAACGAAAATAGAATAAAGGATATGGCAAAGGGCTTAAGAGAGATTGCAGCCTTGCCTGATCCCGTCGGAGAGGTGGTAAGGATGTGGAGGAGACCCAATGGGCTTCAGATAGGGAAGATAAGGACGCCATTGGGCGTGATAGGTATAATATATGAATCAAGACCGAATGTAACAGCCGATGCAGCTTCTCTTTGTATAAAATCAGGGAATGCGGTTATCTTAAGAGGCGGGTCAGAGGCGATATATTCAAATATTGCAATAGCAAAGCTGCTTTCAGAGGCAGGCAGAGCGAAGGGTCTGCCTGAAAATTCCGTTCAGCTTATTGATATAACCGACAGGGAGGCTGTCCTCGATATGCTTAAACTGGACGCCTATATTGACCTTGTAATACCTAGAGGAGGTCACAGCCTTATAAGGACTGTGGTTGAAAATTCTACTATACCTGTGATAAAACACGATAAGGGGTTATGCCATGTATATATAGACAGCGAGGCTGATTTAGAGATGGGTAAAAGAATAGCCTTCAATGCAAAGGTTCAGCGTCCGAGTGTCTGCAACGCTATGGAGACACTTCTTGTGCATAAGGATGCTGCAGAGGAATTCCTGCCGGGCATGATAAAGAAATTTAAAGAGTCGAAGGTTGAGATAAGGGGCTGTCAAAAAACAAAGGCGATAGCTTCCGATATAAATAATGCGGCAGAGGAAGATTGGGATACGGAGTATTTAGACCTGATACTTTCAATAAAGGTTGTGGACAGCATTGATGAGGCGATTGAGCATATAACAAGATACGGCTCGATGCTTTCCGAGGCGATTGTAACAAGAGATTATAATAATGCGTGGAGGTTTTTGCGGGAGGTGGATACGGCTTCTGTTTTTGTGAATGCGTCAACAAGGTTTACAGACGGCGGTCAGTTCGGTCTCGGTGCGGAGATGGGGATAAGCACCCAGAAGCTCCACTGCCGCGGTCCGATGGGACTTGAGGAATTGACATCAACGAAATATATTATTTTTGGAGACGGACAGGTAAGGGAGTGAAGAATTAAGAGTGAAGAGTGAAGAATGAGGAATTAGAGGAATTACTTATTTTTATAACTCTTAACTCTTAACTCTTAACTCTTAACTCATTTATGCGTATAGGAATCATGGGCGGGACATTCGACCCGATACATTATGGGCATCTGATTTCTGCCGAAGAGATAGCGGATATTTTCAAGATGAATTTGGTAATGTTCATGCCGGCATTCATTCCGCCTCATAAAAAGAAAGGAAAAATGACGGATGTCCATCACAGGCTGATCATGACCACACTTGCAACGGTTCCAAATCCCGGATTTGCCGTATCTGCTTTTGAAATCGAGAGGGGCGGTTGTTCGTATACTATTGATACTGTGAGAGGGCTTAAAAAAAAATTTAAAGAAAAAATCAGGCTCTATTTTATTGCAGGCATTGATGCCTTTCAGGAGATAGCGACATGGAAGGATGCCGGCAGTTTATTTAAAAACTGCGATTTCATAGTAAGCACCAGGCCAGGTTACAGAATAGATGACCTTTTCTATATGCTTGACAGGACAGTTTCAAAGAAATACAGGGATATAAAATTCAGGATAGAGAAGAAAAATCCTTTTTATAAATCGTCCTCTCACCCTGCCCCTCTCCCTGCTGGGGAGAGGATTGAGGTGAGGGGGCATGGCTCAAAATATTTCATCTATCCTGTCGAGACGACCGCACTGGATATATCATCAACAGAGATAAGGAGAAGGGTCAGACAGGGAATGACTATTAAATACTTGCTGCCTGAGCCGGTAGAGGAGTATATTTATAAGAACGGATTATATAGAGAAAGTTAAGTAGTTGAGTGGTTAAGTAGTTAAGTAGTTTAAACAACTCAACAACTCAACAACTCAACAACTCAACAACTTATTAATGGAGGGATGAAACTGACTTTAAGGGATAAGACAATTTTGATTTACAACACATCGGTTGATAAAAAGGCGATAGATATAGCCGCTCTTGACATAAAAGAATATTCTTCTATTGCCGATATTTTTTTTATATGCAGCGGGACGTCCTTTAGGCAGGTTCAGGCGATTGCCGATGCCGTAGAAGATGAATTGCTGAAGAAAGGGGTCAAATGCCATCATATAGAAGGTTATAAAGCCGGAAGGTGGATTCTTATGGACTATAACGATTTAATCTTACATATCTTTCATGAGGAGACCAGAAAGTTTTATAATCTTGAAAGGTTGTGGGGAGATGCCCCGGCTATAACATTTGATGGGGTTGAGGGAAAGACGAAGGACGAGGGACGAGGGACGAAAGAGACATCAATCACCTCTCGTCCATCGTCTCTCGTCACTCATCTCTCGTAAAAAGAGGAGAGTATATGAAGAATGATAAGAAAAAACATTTCAAGGATAAGCTTCTTAAGATAAGAAGTGAGCTGGCAGGGGAGGTTGAAAAGAACAGGCAGTACAGCCACGAAGACAGCGGCGAGGTACCTGATATAAATGATGATGCTGCAAGAACATATTCCCGGAGTCTTATCCTTCAACTCGGAGAAAGGGAGAGGGAACAGCTTAAAGAGGTGGATGAGTCGCTGGAAATGATCGAGAGCGGTGAGTATGGTTTATGCGTGGAATGCGGAGAAGATATACCGGAGAAACGATTGGAATTGATACCCTATGCCAAGTTGTGCATAACCTGCAAGGAGAAGGTGGAGGCAAAGGAAAAAACACAGTAGGCAATAGGCAGTAGGCAATAGTCACCTTACTTACTGCTTTTATTGCTTACTGCTTACTGCCAACTGTTTACTACCTACTCCTTACTCCCCACTTGATTTATATTGTAAGTCTTGAGTTTTTCCCAGAGATTCTTTCTGCTGATACCCAGTATTCTGGCAGCCTTTATCTTATTCCAGTTGGTCTTCTCCAGCACCTTCATAAGGTGGGTTATCTCGCTTTTTGATATGACCTCCTTAAGCGAGGGTATATCTTCGTCCCTGATGGAGATAAACCCGTCTTTTTCGACTGCCATTACAATATCCTGGACATTAATTGCATCTCCTGTTGAAAGCGCTACGGACCTCTCTATAATATTTTCCAGCTCCCTGACATTTCCCGGAAAATCGTAGTCCATCAGGCATTTCATCGCCTGCTGCGATATTTCTACGAGCTTGCCGAATTTTTTATTGAACCGTGTTATAAAATAGTCTACAAAGAGCGGTATATCTTCTTTTCTCTCCCTCAGCGGAGGGAGGTGAATGGGTATGACCTTTAATCTGTAATATAGGTCTTCACGAAATTCCCCCTCCTTAATCGCCTTTTCCAGATCTTTTTTGCTTGCCGATATTATGCGGACATCCACCTTTATAGTATCTTCTCCGCCGACCCTTTCAAACTCGTTCTCCTGAATAACCCGGAGGAGCTTCGCCTGTATTGACATCGGAATCTCGCCCACCTCATCGAGGAATATGGTGCCGCCGTTCGCCATCTCGAACCTTCCGTGCCTTTTCTTTATGGCATCTGTAAATGCCCCCTTTTCATGACCGAAGAGCTCGCTCTCGAGAAGTGTCTCCGGCAGGGCGGCACAGCTTACCTTGACAAAGGGCTTCTTTGCCCTCTTGCCTTTAAGATGGATTACATTCGCCACCAGCCCCTTGCCTGTCCCGCTTTCTCCTGAAATAAGTATATTTGAATCTATCTTTGATACCCTCTCTGTAAGGTCAAAGACAACCTGCATCTTTTTGCTCTTGCCTATCATGTTCAGAAGGGAATAATCCCCGCACTGATTTTTGAGCATTGCATAATTATTCTTTAATATTTGGTAGTCTATTAATTTTTTGATTCTGAAGATGAGGTCGTCGGTATGAAACGGCTTGGTTATATAGTCATAGGCGCCGAGCTTTATAATATCCACAGCGTCTTCTATCTTGCCGAAGGCGGTTATTATGATTACCTCTGTATTGTTATGATGCAGCTTTACCTCTTTGAGTATTTCTATGCCGTTTTTTTTGGGCAATTTTACATCGGATATAACAATGTCAAAATTATCCTTTTTTATGAAGTCCCATCCTTCCTGCCCGTCTTCAGCCGTTGTGACAGGCCATCCTGCCTTTTTCAGGCTGTCGGCTACTGTAATCCTCAATATCTCGTCGTCTTCGACTAATAATATATTTGGTTTAAGCATATCCCCTCTTTTCTGTTTTCTCACACAAAGCCACAAAGGACACAAAGATTTAAATTTTTCTTATTATTTTTTGAGGCTTTGTGTCTTGGTGTGATTATTTTTGTTTTTAATATTTTTTCGGTATGGCTATTGTAAATGTCGTCCCTTTATTTACCTCGCTCTGTACCTCTATTCTGCCCCCAAGCTTTTCTATTATACCATAACTGACGGACAAGCCGAGTCCTGTCCCCATTCCCACATCCTTTGTCGTAAAAAACGGGTCAAAGATTTTGCTCATATTTTCCTGCGGTATCCCCATACCGGTATCTGAAATGGTTACGAGGAGATTATCCGCTTCTTCCCTGCTGTTTATCAAGAGGGTGCCTCCCTCCGGCATTGCCTGCAGTGCATTGATGATTATATTAAGGAAGACCTGCTGCAGGTGGTTATAATCAAGGATATACTGATGGGTATTTGTATTTAGATTTAATTTTAATTTTGTGCTTCCGTCATTTATTTTATATTCCACCAATTTTAAAGTCTCTAAAACTATTTCATCGAGGTTGTGAAAGGAGAAGTCGAATTTAGGCTCCTTTGCAAAATCGAGCAGGTTTTTTATAACCGATTCGATCCTCTTTAAGCCCTTTTCCAGCAAAGGCAGATACCTTTTTCTCATATCCTCGTCATGCCCTTCCGAAGATAGAGTCCTTACGCAGTTCTGCATGCCTCCGAGAGGATTATTTATCTCGTGGGCTATGCCTGTGGCGAGCTGTCCTATGGCTGCAAGTTTTTCCGCCCTGTTCATCTGATGCTGTATCCTCTTCTGCTCTGTAATATCCCGTGCTATACCGAGAAGACCTGTTGCATTTCCCTTTTCGTCCCTCAAAGGGGATGAGCTGATAACCACATTTCTTATCTCTCCGTTTTTATTATACATCTCTATCTCGTATATCTGTTTTACGCCCTCGCTTATGGACTTATGGAACCTTTTGCCTTTATGTTTGGAGGAGAGGATGCCGAAGATCGAGCTTCCGATAAGCTCGTCCTTTTTGTAGCCCCAGTCCCCGATTTTTTGATTTACATAGGTGAATACGCCGTCATTGTTTGCCGTATATATTACATCATTGGCATTTTCTAAAAGGCTCTGCAGGTAATCTTTAGTCTCCTTTATCTCCTTTGTCCTCTCTTCTATCATCCTCTCGAGGTGCTCGCTGTATTTCTTAAGCTCCCTTTCAAGTTCTTTTGTAAGGGTAACATCCCTCATTACCATTACAGAGCCGATAGTTTTATTTTCGGATATTATAGATGTTGCAACTATCTCCACGGTCTTTTTGCCTATGGTGGATGTGGTTTGCCACGGCAGCTTATCCGGCTGTTTCATTAATTCTCCCACCCTTTCCGGGCTTCCATGACATGGGAATATACTCTTTCCTATAATATGCCTTTTATTAACGCCGAGTATTACCTCTGCTGCAGGATTCACTATTATGACCCTGTTCTCATCATCCGCTACTACGATTCCATTTCCTACACCCAGCAGGATGCTCTCGAGTTTATTTCTCTCCTCCGACAACTGAGTATAAAGGTCTCTCAGTCTTTCAGCCATCCGGTTAAACTCCTCTGCCAGAGAAGCGATCTCGTCGCCTGTCTCGATGCTCAGGCGATGCTCGAAATTCCCCCTTCCGATAAGCTCTGCCCCCTCATGGAGCAGAAGGATAGGTCTTCCTATTTTATTTGCCGCGTAAATGCCGAGTGTGGAGAGGACTGCAACCATCATGATGCCGCTCAGCAATGCTATGATTAAGAGCCTTTTGATAGGCGAGTAGGTTTCATCGGGATGCTGCCGGACAAAGATATACCATTTCTTATTTCCGAAATTGAAATCGGAATAATACGGCAGCTTTACAGGCGCAAATCCTATTATAGAATTCTCTCCGCCGTGTGCGTCATCTTCGGCAATAGCCCATCCATGCTCATCTCTGGTTATCAGCTTCATCAGGTCAGGGCTTATCGAGTGGCTTTTGGGGGGAAAGAGAGGGCACATGATAATGGTGCCTTCTGAATCCACCAGATTTGCATGCCCTGTTTTATCAATCTGGACACCCGATATGACCGTATTGAGTATATCTATTTTTAAAACAGCCTTTATCGTGCCGATGGTTATCCCGTCTTCCTCTATCGGAACGATTATGCTCATCATGGGTCTTCCGTCCCTTTCGTCAAAGTAGACATCGCTTAAATAGGGCTTGCCGCTTTCGTAATTATATGAGGCATTCCATGACTCTCTGTTGTCTTGATAAATGCCATACTCGGAATCGGTTGCGGCTGCAAGCAGTCCATTTTTATCCGTTACATATATGGCTATATATTCATCCTTCTTCGAGTCCTTAATCTGTTTTAAATGTAACGATGCCTGAGCATCTATAATCCCCCCTTGCCCCCCTTTATCAAAGGGGGGTGGGGGGGATTTAACGGCATCCCTTATATCAGGGGAGATTGTAAGACGATGCAACTCGACTATCTCTCTGTCGAGTATGATATTAACCTTATCGGCTGTCCCTTTTGCGATCTCTTTAAAGTTTGCGCCTATGGAGTTTCTTATAAACTGGGTGCTTCCGATGTATATCAGAAATATGCCGAGGGCTAATGGGAGCAGCCCCACTATTACCATTGTGGAGACAAGATTCCGCCTGATGCTCTTTTTCTTTAACTTTTCTAATATAGGATTGATGTATTTTTTTATGTTCATGTTAAGAAATTATAAAACCCCATTCACCACAAAGGCACAAAGAGCACAAAGAGAATAAAAGACTGAAGGAAAAGGGAGAAAAAAGAAAATATTGGACACAGATAAACACAGAAAAATCAGGATAAAGAATTTTAATTTTATTTATCTGTGTTCATCTGTGTAGATCTGTGTCCTGATTCTTTTTTTTATTCTCTTTCCCTTCCCCATTTCTCCATTCTTTTCTTTGTGTCCTTTGTGTCTTTGTGGTGAAATCAGGTCTTTGTTCTTCCCATCAGACTTTTCAAATGAAACACCACCGACTCTCCCAGCGCCTCTAAATTATACCCGCCTTCGAGAACCGATACGATTCTCCCTTTGCAAACCTCATCCGCTGCCTTGCATATAATATCAGTCAGCCTGCCAAACCCTTCGGCAGTAAGATTCATATCTCCTAACGGGTCATCGCTGTGGGCGTCAAAACCTGCAGAGAGCATAATTAAATCGGGTTTATATTTCATTATCGCAGGGTAAATCCTTTCTTCAAAAATAGAGACATATTCTATATCTCCCTGTCCGACTGATAGAGGAATATTCATGTTAAAACCTTTTCCATCCCCCTCTCCAATCTCATTTGCCCTGCCTGTGCCGGGGAAAATATATTGCCGGTGAGTGCTTATATAAAATACTGTCGGGTCATTATAAAAGGCATTCTGGGTGCCGTTGCCGTGATGCAAATCCCAATCGGCAATAAAGACCCTTTTAACGCCGTATCTCTCCTGTGCATATTTGGCGCCGATTGCAATATTATTAAAAAGACAGAAACCCATTGCCCTGTCCCTTTCCGCATGGTGTCCCGGAGGTCTTACAGCGCAGAACACATTATCTGTCTTTCCTTCAAATATGGCATCTATTCCCGATATAACTCCTCCTGCTGCAAAGAGGGCAGCCTCGTAAGAAGCTTCTGAAATTACAGTATCGGCATCTAAATTCCTCAGTCCCCCCTCCCCCCCTTTAATAAAGAGAGGCGTAGGGGGGATTTTTTTGCATGCCTGTTCTACGCCATAAATATATTCTTTATCATGGACCAAAGAAATCTGTTCTTCTGCAGCTTTAAGCGGGTTTATATGAATCAAAACATCCTTTAATTTTTCCTTTTCTATCCGGTTTATAATTGCGGTAAGGCGGGCGGGATTCTCAGGATGACTTCCTGTATCGTGTTTCAGATATACAGGCGAATAAACAAACCCTGTCCTCCTCATAAAAAAAGGGTATCAAATAAAAACCGAACCGTCAATTGAAAAATCAGTCTATTTTATATCAGGTTTCAAGTTATAAATCCTGTAAGAATATGGTATTATACTTATAAACAAAAACATGCCACAAAGACTCTAAGACCCAAAGTTATAAATTAGGTTAGGGTAAAGGTTGAAAGTCTGAGCAACCAGTTTGGTCTATGGTCATGGTTTAAGGAAAATAAAAACTAAAGACAAAGACCAATAACTAAACTGGCTGCTTTGACCAAAAACCTTGACTAAACTCCCTTGCCTTTATTTCTTTGTGTCTTTGTGTCTTGGTGGCTAAAGATTTTATAATTTCCTGTTCATTAAAAAATTGAAACAGAAATCCACCCCCTTTGCTAAAATAACCCGTCCTAACATCACGCAGGTTTATCCCCGCAGGAGATTATTCCGCTTGCTTGACCGCAAACGGAAGAGACACGTTGTCTGGATATGCGGACCGCCCGGCTCGGGAAAGACTACTCTAATCTCAAGTTATCTTAATGCCTGCAAACTTACATCCCTGTGGTATAGAGTGGATGAAGGCGATGCGGATGCTGCTACATTTTTTTATTATATGGGGCAGGCAGTAATGAAGGCATCGCCCCATAAACGCGCTCCCATGCCCTTGCTGAAGGATGAGCTTCGTCTGACCTTTGAGGAGATGAATGGAATTGTCAGGCTTCGCGGTGCAAAGGAGAGGCGTAAGGGTGCAATTAGAGATTTGTATAATAAAACGGATGGATGGGCAGCAGGGCTGACACTTATGCTGGAGAGCGAGAAGACAGAGGAATTTGAGATGGGATTCTTAAGCAAATCGTCTCCTTATGCAGTCTTTGATTATTTTGCAGGCGAGATACTTGGGAAGACAGACAAGGAAACACGGGGCTTTCTCTTAAAGACAGCGCTTCTCCCCTCCATGACCCCGGATATGGCTGAAAGACTCACAGGAATAAAACAGGCAGGCCGGATAATATCAGATCTAATCCATCGTAATTATTTTGTCACAAAACATATTCATCGTGAGCCGGTCTACCATTACCACCAGTTATTTCGGGAGTTTCTCCTCGCCCGTGCAAGGGATTTTTTCAAGCCGACACACCTGTTGAAAATTAAAAGGACGGCAGCCTCCATCCTCATTGATGCAAATCAGTATGAGGATGCCTTCAGACTTCTTCGAGAAGTATGCGACTGGGATGGAGCTGCTCGGCTGATTTTGAAACATGCGCCATTGTTAATGGCACAGGGGAGGGGTGTAACATTAAAGGAGTGGCTGGACACTCTCCCTGAGAAGATTATCGCCAATAATCCCTATCTGATTTACTGGTCAGGGGTCTGCCAGCTCCCCTTTAATCCTGCTGACAGCCTGACCTGCTTTGAAAAGGCGCTTCAGCTTTTCAGAAAACATAATGACTCTGCAGGAATATTTATGGCATGGGCAAGTGCGGCTGAGGCGATTTTCTATATATTGGGGGATTTTAAAATATTGGATAAATGGATAGCTTTGCTTGAAGATATTATGCTCAAATTCCCTGCCTTCCCTTCTGTTGAGATAGGCGCCCGTGTATCCTATGGCATGGCTGCATGTCTCCTGTTTAGACAGCCCTATCATCCTGACTTTGACAGGTGGATAGGACAGTCTCTCTTGCTTTCCGAGAAGATACAAAATTTAAATCTTAAAATACTGACACTCTTTACTCTATCAACTCATAGTCTGTGGACAGGTGATTTTGCAAAGGCAGAGGCTGCTATTAAATCGCTTCAGGAATTAGTAAAAAACAGGAAGGGTTTTCCTGCAGAAATTATTTTGAGTAAGGTAATAGAGGCATTTTACACTTGGCTGACGGTCTCGAATGAGCTGTGTCTTAAGTCGGTATCCGAAGGCTTGAAAATATCGGAGAGCAGCGGTATTCATATATGGGACCACCATCTTCTAATCTTCGGCGCTGCTGCTGCCATATCTTCAGGAGATATTCCCGGATCAGATGACTTTTTAAAGAAGATGACATCTGCAATTCAAATGAACCGCCACCTCGATACATCCTTTCATCACAATACAATGGCATGGAGCGCCCTGCTTAAAGGAGATAAGCCCCTTGCCCTATTTCATCAGGAAAAGGGGTTAGATGAAGCTGTTGAGTCGGGATCCCCTTTACCCGAGGCGATCAATTCTTTTGGGATGTCGCAGATTCTGCATGATACAGGAAAACATAAAAAGGCGGGATATTATCTTGACAGGGCATATAAGATAGGTCGTCGTGTGAAGAGCCGGGCGATTGAGTATATGTGTCTTCTGTCAAAGGCTCAATTTGACTTTGATTCGGGGAAGGATACATCTGCCTTTAAATTCATGAGAAAGGCTATGGCGCTGGGCAGGGAGAAGGGCTATCTGAATTCATATTATTGGCGTCCCGATGTTATGGCACGGCTGTGCATGAAGGCGCTGGAGGCTGGAATCGAGAAGAAATATGTGCAGGAGCTTATCCATAGGCGCAATCTAAATCCTCCCATTCCCCCCTTTGAAAAAGGGGGGGTAGGGGAGATTTGGATTGAAGACTGGCCCTATCAGGTTAAAATATTTACACTCGGTCAATTTAAGATTATAAAGGATGAAAAATCTGTCCGTTTTGGAAGAAAGGTTCAAAAGAGACCTCTTCAAATGCTGAAGGCGCTGATTGCCCTCGGAGGACATGATGTTAAGGAGGAGCAATTGAGCGATATGCTCTGGCACGATGCAGAAGGGGATATGGCACACGAGTCTTTTAAGATTACAATCCGCCGCTTGCGGCAGCTTGTCGGTATCAAAGACGCCATACAGCTTCACGAGGGGCTGGTAACACTCGATCAGAGATATTGCTGGGTGGATACATGGGCATTCGAGCACATCTATAGAAAGATTAATAGTATCCTGAAAGACACAGAAGACCGCTCGGAGAGCAGAGGGATGAGTAAAAGGGAGACTATGAACAGAATCATAAGATTAAGCGAGAAGGCAATCTCTTTTTATAAAGGGCACTTTCTCCCTGCTGATGAGCAAGAATCATGGGCTATCTCTCTGCGGGAAGATTTGAGAAGTAAATTTCTTCGCCTGATTATAAAGGTAGGCAAATACTATGAAGATGATGGAGAGTGGGAGAGGGCGATTGAATACTTTCATAGAGGGCTTGAAATAGACAAACTTGCCGAAGAATTTTATCAGCATCTCATGACTTGCTATCATCGGCTCGGACAGGGTGCAGAGGCAATAGCAGCCTATAACCGCTGCCGCTCGATACTCTCCAATATCCTCGGAATTAATCCTTCCTTTAAGACAGAAGAGATATATTCCAATCTGCTCAGAAAGTAATCTCCTCTCTGTTACCACGCAGAACGTGGTAACAAGTTAAAAATTCCCCTGAAATTTTTTCTGAATCCGTCCCCAATCCGTCCCCCTCTTGAATATATATTATTCTCAAATAATGTATTAAACACAGAGACAGAGAAAGAAAACAAAAAATAAATTTGGACACAGATAAACACAGAAAAATCAGAATAAAGAATTTTAATTTTATTTTGTAAATCTGTGTCCCATTGTTTTATTTCTCTGTGGCTTATCAGGTTTTTGTTCTTATGGATAATTATATAGTTCGCATATACAGACGGGATAGGGAAAATCCTCATAAAGTAGCAGGATTGGTAGAGGTGGTGGAAACAGGGATGAAAAGGGTATTTACCAGCTTCGACGAGTTGTGCGAGATATTTAACGATAATCAAGGAGAGCAGACAGGATGTAAAAGGATAAGGAAAAAGGGAGGGTTGTAAGATGCAAGGTACAATGACCCATCCACTGGATGGGTGCCCCAAGATGCAAGATGAAAGAAACAAGAAGCAAGAAAAATCTTGCCTCTTGCTTCTGGCTTCTTGCTTCTCAAATTTGTATAATTCGTCCATTCGTGTCATTCGTGTTAAAGTCTTTTGTTTTTTTGGTTGCGGCTTTGCCACGCTGTGTTCATTGTGGCTAATTAAGTCTTTGCTATTTTCTCCTGAGATGGCATTTCCACAGGAGAGTCCGCCAAAACAGGTAAATTACCTTCAGCAGGGCATTGCAAATCTAAAAGAAGAAAATTACGAAGAGGCAGTAGAGGATTTTAAAAAGGTAAGGGAAGAGAATCCTGACTCATCCATTGCAGCCTATCTCCTCGGTCTTGCATATAAAAAGGTTCAGGACTATAAAGAGGCAAAGATTCACCTTAAAGATGCACTAATCCTTAAACCCGAAGTAAAAGAGGCAGTCCCTGAGTTGTCAGATGTCTTATATCAGCTCGGAGAAATGGAAGAGGCATTAAAGGAGATTGAGTTTGCAGAAGGGCTTGGCATGGAATCAGCACAGACATCATTCCTAAAAGGTCAGGCGCTGTCAGAATTAGGGAAGAAATCGGACATTGTCTTAGATGACAGTAACATCATATACAAAGGCGAAAAATATCCTTATACAAAAAATAACGATGGAACGATAACAGTTGAAGAAGGCTCTTTAAAGGGGAAGATATTTTATGTATCCGGTAAAGCTGCAATAGCCTCCTTCAAAAAGGCAAAATCTCTCGATGAAAGACTAACCGCCTCAGCAGACTACCAGATAGCAATGGTAAACATTCAAGAGGGCAGCCTTGAAGATGCGAGGGATATATTAAATGAAATTGTAATCAAAGACCCCAATGCAGATATAGCGCAGGCTGCAAACCAGTATATAGAAATAATAACAAAGAGGCTCAAAGAAGAAAGACCCTTCAGATTTACCGCAGGCATCCAGTATCAATACGACACCAATGCCATCTTAAAACCGAGTGATGAAACTGCTGCCGCAGGCATTACAGGAGAAGAGGACAATGCAGGTATAATAAATCTAAGAGGCGAATATGTCCATAAGCTGAAATCCCCATACAATTTCAAGGCACAGTATTCCCTTTATCAGAATACACACAGCCGTCTTAAATACATTGATGTCCAGAGCCATTCCATATCCGTTGTCCCAGGTTACAATTTTAGCAAAGGCTCGCTCAACCTCCTTACGAGCTATAACTACACCTCTGTTGACAATAACAAATACCTCCAGACCATTACCCTATCACCCACCCTCACATATTTCTTAACCAGGACACAGTTTGGACAGCTTACCATGAAATATCAGGATAAGAGGTATCTCAAGGCGCCTGTGAATTCGGATGAGGACAGGGACAGCAATGAAAAGGGTCTTGGTCTCTCTTATTTCTATCTTTTGTCAGAAGGCAAAGGCTTTATCAATGGGAGATACGAATATAACAGAGAGGATACAGAAGGGAAGAACTGAAAATATACAGGCAATAAGGCAGGATTAAATCTCCTTTACCCAATAACATTTGCTGTAACTCAAGGCTTCAGCCTTGATAACCTTACACTCAATGCAGGCGGTGAAGCATATCTTCAGAACTTCGATGAAGTTCATACAACATATAAGAAAAAGAGGGATGATAAGACCTATACCTTTAACACCATGCTCATATACAAATTATATGAAGATGTGGATATACAGTTGCAATACATATACATGCGTGCGGATTCAACCATATCGGTTTATGGGTATAACAAGAATATGATAACTGTGGGAATAGAGGCAAGATTTTAAAAAATTCCAATTTCTATAGTGAAAGCAATGAATAACTTGACATTTCTTTTTGTCATTCCCGAGGTTTTAATCGGGAATCCAGCCCCCGATAGATTCAGTCGGGGGTAAAAACATGGATGCCCGATAGAAACATTCGGGCATGACATAAATAGAGTAACCGCAAGTTATTTATTGCCTTTAGTATAATTAAGGAATTTTAAATTTTTATTTTTAATTGTTAATTGGTAATTGGAAATTTATTAGAGGGAGGTATTTATGAAACAGAAAATATGGCTTACATCTTTAATCTTTCTCACCA